>JAZHDE010000199.1:0-16652 GCA_036584515.1 Candidatus Cloacimonadota bacterium
CGCAGAATACTGTCGGGCATTCTTGAGAGCAACAGTAATTTGTTCCATGAATAGATCCACAATCTCTTTGTTCAGGTACATCTCACGATTGGTCTGATTCATGTTATCCAGATAGATAAAACCATAGATGTTTTCATCCAGCTTAATGGGTGCACAGAAAATGGCATTGATCTGAAAATCCTGCACACTGATAGAGCTTTTGAACTGATCATCCTCTATGGCATTAAACGAATAGACTGATTGACCTGTGCTCTGGCAAGTACTGATCACAGATTTGCTTACGCCACTGATAGAAGGAATCACCTTCCCGCTGCTATCAAGGTGAACTTGGTAGATGTTGTTACCATCCTTATCTTTCTTGATCAGGAATCCTCTGCTGCTGCCAGAGAAATTGATTGCCGCCGAGACGATCTCCTGCTCCAGATCTGGAATGCTTACTATCCTCATGAGATTGTGGGAAATCTGCATCAAGAGGTTCATCTTCTCAATACGTTTGGTGATCTGCGTATAGTCTCTGATCCTGATCAAAAGAGCAGAAAGATGCTGCTTGATGCTACGCAGTATACTAAGCTCCTGCTTGGTAAAATCAAGTTCCTTATCATCTGCCAGGATGAGTAAACCTATAGCCTTGGCTCCGGTAACCAGCGGAACTATGCAGGTGTTCCGTCCTTTATACTTGATGAGTGTCAGATTGTCTGTTTTGATCGCACGATTGGCGTGTTCGCTCAGCTCGGCATCGTAAACAAAGTCTTTACCGCAATTGTAACACTGAACGTTGAAGTAATCCTGATAACGCTCCGAATACTCCATGAGCATGAACTTATGAGGAGAGATCACCTGCATGAGGCCTTTCTCAATCAAGAAATGTATCCTTTCCACGGAGTTGACGTTGGCAATATTGTAGAGTAAGTCGTTCCAGTTATTGCGCAGGTCTTTCCGACGAGAAGCGATCCGGACAAGATCAAACTTTTTGATGTTCTTCAATCCATAATGGCTGATAGCCAGGAAGTTTTGCCGATCGTCTTCTGCCACGTCTTCTGTAACCTGATCCAGGTAAGCTTTATACTCCTCAAATAGTTCCGATGCCGCAGCTTCCGCTCCTAATTCCAGCAAGATCTGGATCCTGATCTGATAAAGCTCGATCACAAACTGGTAGTACTGTTTCTCCATGCAACTATTAAAGGTCTGGCAGGTGCGACGCAAGACTGCGCGCAGAGGAACATCGGTATTGAGCAAGGCAAGCTTAAGCTCGAGCACATTGATGTTTTGGAGCCAGTAGTGATAGTTCTGCTCCATGATCATGGGCTTGGCTTGTTCGATCAGCTCTCCTGCCTTCTTCAGATCCTTCAAGCCGTAATAACAGGTGATCTGGAGAATGTAGAACACAGCTATGGCGTAGTTGTTGTTGATACTGCCGGCATACTTCATGGCGGTTTTGAGCTCTGCCAAGGCCTTCTCATAGTCTTTTTCTGCCAATGCCAACAAACTGAGGCTGTTGTGATAAAACTCTTCTTCATAGATGTGCTTATAGTTGATATGAACGTTTTTACGGATCAATCGACGCAGTTTCTTGGCATTACCAAGCTCGTTCAGATAGTAAAAATAGGTCTTTACCAAGGGATTAATCTGCTCAATATAGCCTGTGGTGAGTTTGGGCTCATTCTCTGTGATGAAGCGATAGTAATGCCCAAAGCCTTTGATCTTGCTGCGAGCCAGAGCCAGATTCGTCTTGACTGCTTGTTGATATTTCTTGCTTCCAACAGCATCCATGATCTCCTGGCTGGATTGAAGCCGTTGTTCTGCCGTTAGGAAATCACCCAGCTTAATCATGGCTTCTGCCTGATTCAGAAGAGACAGAGCCTTATTCATGGGAAGATTCAATTGATCAGAATACAGATAAGCCAAATCTGAGTACTCTAGGGACTTAATCGTTAGTCCTTGTTTCAGATAAAGATCCGCCATGTTGTTGTAAATCAGCCCCAGATATCTCTTTATGTTGTACCGTTTCCAAATGTTTAGCGCAGCTCCCAGATGTTCTGTGGCTTCATCTATGTTCTTTTGATCGCTATAGAAGACTCCTAAGTCGTTGTGCATCCCAGCCAACCTAATCATGACGTTTGTATCGTGCTCCGGAGGCAGAGTTTCAAAGAATGTTTCAATTGTCTTGATGGCCTTGTCTTTGTCGTTGTTTGAAGCGTAGTATACTGCCAGTCGATCTGTATAAAGAATCTGCAGATCCAAGGGAAGGGGATACTTGCCCAGGAGATCCAGATAGCTCTTCATCTTCTTCAAGTCAGCCCTGGAATAGATCTGAGTGAGATATTGCCAGGCGATAATGCGCTGTTTTCCTGTCAGAGCTCTCTTTTCTGCTTCTGAGAAAAGACCTATGGCATTCTTGACATTCTCTGCGAGCAACTGCATCGTGCCCAGAAGAATGTACTTTTCAAAGATGTCTGGAATCTTCTCCAGCTTCTTAAGCAGAGGCTCCACGGGTTTCACAAAGCCCGTAATCTCCATCTTAGCCTGCAGGCGATTCATATCTTCAATCAATTCCCTCATGGAAACTTCCACACCGGAATCAATATCCAGATCTACCACTTCCAAGATAGTGGCAAAGGCTTCTTCCTGCAAATGATCCGAATCCTGCAGATAATAAAGCCGCAGCATGTAATCCCTGGTAGCTTTGAGGTCTCCGGCTATGCGAGCGTTTCGAATCACTCCGCGGCAGACTTCATGATCAAAGATCAGGTTGTTCTTATAATAGGAAAGCACCTTCTTGGAAACTTGAGCAGGTATTCTCGGATCGAGCTCGCTCTGCAATCTTTGGACAGCTTCGACAAAAGAGAAGTGATAGTCCTTGCCCACCTTGGTAAAGAGCTCGTTGTGCATACATTCGTTTAAAAAGCTGTAGAGCTGGATATCTTCCAGTTTCAGGATATGAACTATCAGCTCCCGATTCATCGGAGTCTCTACCACAGAGAGCTTTTGCAAGTATAAATAATTGTTTTGGCTCAGGCGACTCATCCTGCTAAATATTGATTGAACTAGCCTTTGGGGAAGCTTGTAGTTACTTACAATCTCTTCACTGATTGTCCCAGAATCTAGGTTGAGCTTGTTTTTTACAAAATCAACCAACATCTCCCGGATGAAGTGAGGGTTGCCTGCACTTCTCTGATAAATAATGGGAATCAGGCCTTCTGGCACTGGCTCAAACCAAAGCTTCCTGATATAGGCAGAGGCTTCATCAAGACTAAGAGGTGGAACGGAAAGCAGAATGGTGTGCTCTATCTGCTTGATCTTGGTGAAGTCGTTGCAGCTCAGGATGATCATGACCTTGCTCTGCACCAGGAAATTGGATATAAAGTTCAAGAAATCAATCGTATAGCGGTGTACCCATTGGAAATCCCGGATTATAAAGATCACTGGCTTTTTTTCTACCAGTTCCTTGAGCAAAGACCTCACGATATCAAAATCCGCCATGAGTTCATCACGTGACTGGCTGATACCTCTGGCTTCCTTTTCTGATTCGAAGAGGAATCGCTTGAATTTCCCGGAGATCATGGCAAGTTCCTGGTTTGAAGCAAGCTCTTCTTCGCTAAGTGAATTTACATACTCCTTAACCAGCGAGAAGAATGCCTCATGATCGGTGCGCGTGCAGCGATATTCAAAGAGATAGTAGTCCCCAGAGAGCAAGTGGTAGCGAAAAAGAGAAAGTACGCTATCTTTGCCTAGTCCGTCGCCCCCCACTACCGAGATAATCTTACCGTTCCCTGCTTCTACTGCAGGTATGAAGTCTAAGAGCTGGTGAGATAAGTTTTCACGCACGATGTAGCTATTGAACTTCAGTGTATTGATTCTATTCCAATCTACCGAAAAGTCATACTGCTTGGCCTGGATGCGGTTGATATAGGAAATGATTTCCTCTGCATCCCGGAACCTGTTTTCAGGATACCTATCCAGTAGCCTGAGTATAAAGTTCTCCAACTCAGGAGGCAGATCTGGATTGAGTTCAGAGGGGAAGATGGGGGCAAAAATCGTTTGATTGCCGGTAATCAGGGCATTGATTTTATCCACGCTGAAGGGCAGAGATCCGGTTGTGAGCTTGTAAAGCATCACCCCCAAAGAGTAGAAATCACTGCCAATTGAGGGAGCCTGACCCAGATAAATCTCGGGAGCCACATAGGGCAGTGTTCCGGAGATCAGATTACTATCCTTGCCTGATTCAATCTTGGAAAAGCCATAGTCTATCAAACGCAGCTCGATCTTGTTGTTTTCGATGCGATAGAGGACGTTCTCCGGCTTGAGATCCTTGTGCAAGATTCGCTGAGTATGAAGTGCGTTTAGTGCGTAAGCAATATTCACTATCAGTTCATAGAGCAGGCTGATCCTATTCTTGCTGAAACGGAAGTGGTTCAGGGTATTGCCCTCAAAGTAGTCACTGATGAAATAGATATGATCACCCACGTGCCCAAAATCCACAACCCTGCTCAGATTCGGATGCTCAATCTTGGTGATGTGATGCATTTCTTCCGCAGTGAACCGGTTGTAGAGCTCTTCAGAGGATATATATTGGAAAAGCTTGAGGGTGTAAAGCCTTTCGGTGCGGACGTCTTTAACTTTGTATACTCTTGCCCAGGAACCAGTTCCAAGGCTTTCCAGCACTTCATATCTATGATCTATAAACATCGTTACTCCTATGGCATCTCAGATAATCAAGCTCTCATTTGACCAGATATTTGTCAACATATACTTTTGGCAGCATTCCTTCCTTTCTCCTCACCCATTTTAGTATCCTATAAGTCATGCGTTTTGTACGAGGCAGCGTGGTGACGATTGGCGCGGAAAGGTACTGTGCTCCAAACCCATCTTTCCCAACTCACCCTACCCACAAGCTCCCCTGATTAACACACTACGCTTAACTTACTATAGGATAGGCTTTTCCTTATCTCCCGCTAAAGGATCGCTAAAGCATCGTTAAGGAATCGCAAAGGAATTGAACCAGAGAGCAGTTAAGGGCTATATAGGAGAGAACCTGGGAGAAAAAAGAAAAGTGCCTCACTAATGAGGCACTTTATGCTGTTGTATATAATTAGGTTTATAGTCCTGAGGTTTGGCTGATCAGAGTCTGCACCCGGGAAATTCTGGTGTTGAGATCATTTATTATCTCAGTGTCTGTGGTGCGGCTGCGAGCGCTCTGCAGTTGATCAAGAGCTCTGCGGAACTGAGTATTGGCCTGGGCCTTGGCTGCATCTCTGTCGCGTCTGAGGTTTGTAGCTGTTCTACCAACCGCACGTGATGCACGTTGCTCAAGATCGGCAAAACGGTTGTAGGCTTCTGTTCCTCTGGTCTGAGAGATGGTGGAAAGGATCACATAGGGCAAGTATAGAGTCGGATCCTTGGTGAGGGCAGTATTGGCATTGGTTTCTGCATTGGTATTATCGTTTTGAGCCAGGTAAATACTGGCCAGATTCAGGTAAGCCAGGGCATTATCCGGAGCAGCAGTTTTGAGACGGTTCATCAGTTCTATTGCTTTACGGTTCATTTCCTGAGTTACAGCAGGGCTACCATCTTCACTGGCCTTAATGCGATAAAGACTCACGACATTCAAATAAGCCTGAACGCTTTGAGGATTACTTGCGATTGCTGCTTCGTAACGAGTGATAGCATCGTCTATACGACCGCTTCTCTGATAAGCCAGAGCCAAACGGCGGGAAATGAGATCGTTATCAGGATACTGGTTTGCAGCAAATTCAAGATACTCGATAGCTTCAGCATAGTTACCCTGATCGTAGAGCATAAAGGCAAGACGAGACTGGGCAAGAGCAAATTCCGGCTCGATTTCCAGAGCTTTACGGAAAGAAGCAACAGCCTGACCATTGTTGCCATTTTCAGCATAGAGGTTACCAATATTGAACCAGAGCTCAGCATTGCGGTTCTTTTCTGCGATGCGTGCCATAGTCTCTATGCGGCGTATGGGTTGATTGGCAGCCTCATAGACTTCTACCAATTGGTTCAAAGCCTGATCGTAATCTGCGTCAATTTCGAGAGCTCGATTCAGAGAAGCAACGGCAAGATCATACCTCTGAGTGCGGAAGTAAACTTGACCCAAGGTAAAATGAGCTTCTTTCTTCTGAGCATCCAAGCCCAAGACTTGATTCAGAGAAGCTTCCGCTTCCGTGTATTTCTCAAGAATGTAGGCATTTTGAGCCAGATTATACATCTTCTGCACTTCACCGGAGATGAATCCGTCAATTTCTGTCATGAAGGTATCGTTCAGGGTGGTGAATCTGGTTTCGCGATCTTTGACCATGTTGAAGTTTGCCTGCTTCAATTCTTGTGAGCGTGGGCTGTAAAGGCGAACAGAAAGTCTGAAGGTGCTGGCATTGACCGTGCTAACGTTTCCGATTACCAGGAGATCAGCTCCCAGATCCTGTGCCACTTCTTGCATTTCTTCGGGTTCCAGTCCTTCCACATCACGATGCCCGGATTCCTTGTACAATCTTTCCACTTCCCTCATATCCAGCAAGCTGTACTTGGGATGATCGCCAAAAACTAAAGCTAAATCACGTTTGGTAAGGATGGTTTTGATATATCTGCTATTGCTATCCAAAGCCTTAATGGGCAGGAAAGCGACCTTGGTCACGGTGCCAATGGCTTCACCGGAGTTATCGGAATTTTGGTTTAGACCCGGATTGCGTGTCATGGTGGAGCACGCGCTCAGGATCATTAAAAGTCCTAAACTCAGCATAATCACTGTGAATAACTGGACTCGTTTTTTCATTATTCCTCCATCGAACTATTCTTTTTTTCTCATTGCTTTTTGCCAAGTCTTATCTGTCAATAAAAAAGTCCCGGCTACTGCTCTCTTCATAGTTTTAGAAAGCTTTGAATCCTATCTTTTAGTTTCACAAAATACAAGCCTGCAGGAACTCCGGACCCTGTGTTGCTTGTGCCATTCCACTCCAAAACTTTGGCTTCCGGGTCCAGATTTCCAAATCTATAGATCAATTGTCCTCTGAGGTTATAGATTGCCGCATCCGTGGCAGAACCCAAGTCTCTCAACTCAATTCTGAGCCGGTCATGACAGGGATTGGGAAACAATCTGAATTCAGGCGTTGGGCTATACTGCTCTTCCGAATCGCATATCTGGGGAGTGTATAGGGCAATGAAGCCATTTTGATTGGAGGAGTTTTGGCTATCGATTAGATGTGAACCAAATCTACTTTGACCGAAATGCCATCCAGAAACGGCTATACCACCATTGTTTAGCACTGTAACAGCGCTTGGAGCTTCGATATCCGGTCCACCTGCTGTAATAAAGATCTGCTCTTCTCCCAGACGATAGTAGATAAAGGCATCTTCTGTTCCCAGGCTATAGTATGTCTGCTCTCCTATCATCAGGCTTTCTTCAAAAGAACCTACCATAATGGGATAGCTCTCAAAGATGGCATCTCTGGATTTATCTGCTCCGGGGCCTCCAAAATGCTCGAGATGCAGCCACTCTCCACTTGCCAAGTCGTATTCTGCCCAATAGGCATCATTGGAAAGGTTATTGGTCTCAAAGCTGAAGTCTCCAATGGATCCAGCTCCCGGTAACCTACCTGAAACCAGGCCTCTCTGTCCGGGGGAGGTGCCATCCTGCGCTTCGATGCAGATCACTGCAGCATTCACAGAACTATTGATCCATTGGATCTCCCCTGCAGGGTTGTATTTGGCGATATACATGCCGTCTGAATCGAGGATGGGGCCACCAAAATCTGCCCCAATACCTGCTGATCCCGTAATATATGTGTTTCCAAGCTCATCATTGGCAACTTTGTAAGCATAATCTACACCCACAGTTCCTGCTCTGCGAGCCCAAAGAAGCTCTCCACTGCTATTGTAAGTTAGAGCAAATATATCGCTGCCTCCGGCGCTAACCAGGCTGGTATCGTCCTCGAAATCTATCTGATCGGCAAACCAACCAGTGATACTAACGAGACCTGTGGAATTAACGTCTATCCCGTAAGCAATGTCGTTGAGTATCCCACCAAAGGAATTAAGCCATTGTAGCTGTCCATTGGGATTGAATTTGGCTACATAGGCATCCCAAAGACCCTCTGATACCACCTGACTTCCCTGGCATTGCAAAGTGCCAATGTAATATCCACAGACAAAGGAATTGCCCAGTGCATCTGTTCCAACCCCCAGAGCAACATCCTCTTCGGTCGAACTAAGTCCGACAGCCCATATTGCTTCGCCAGAGGAACTGAGTTTCAATACAAAACTATCCGAAAGCCCGGTACCTTGCAGGAAGCAGTTATCGACACGCAAAGAATCGGCATACTCACCCACCACAAAGATATAATCCTGAGAGTCTGATGCCATGTCCCATATTCGTTCCATGCCTTCAAAACCAATAGTTCTGGCCCAGGTCCAGCTTGCCCATAGACTCATCATACTCAAGAGACATGCCAGCAATAGGATAAGCTTCTTCAATTGCTCTCCCTGGGTTCAACAGCCAAGCCACCGGCATTGTATCCCTGGATTAAACCATCTGCAGTTTCCAGTAGCACTGCTCCGGTGTTGTCCAACCCCCGAATGATCCCACTGTTTTTGTTTTCAAACATGCTTACAGTGGCTCTTCTGCCCAAACCGTAAAGACGCTCGTTGCAATACTCCAAATAACTTTGCGGATACCTAACCATGGATATGTTCTCTTCTATATCTTTGATGAAGATCTGCATTAGTTCATCATTGGATACCGGTGCTCCGATGATCTGGCCCAGAGAAGCTGTGTTTGCAGCAAGAGTTGAATCATCTATGGTATTGTTCGTGTTTATTCCGATACCGATTACATAGCCTGATTCCTCAGAATGCTTGCACAGGATGCCTGCCAGCTTACGGTCATCGTAAAAGAGATCATTAGGCCATTTGATTTTGAGCTTTGGCTTGAGTCCATCAAATAATCTTACCAAGCTCCTATGCAGACAGGTTCCGATATAAAGGGCAAATGAATCCACAAGCTCGGGATAAGCCAGGTCAAAAGTGAACCAAAGGCCACCCAGAGAAGAATACCACTGGTTTGTGCCCCGGCCCAAGCCTTGGGACTGCCTATCTGCCCGGACTAGCTTATAGCAATTGCATTCGATGCCGCTGAGCCTTTCAAACTCCTTCATTGTGCTGTCCAGCACGTCATAATGAAACAGGTTTCTCTGCATAGGATCTCCTAATATATTAACATGGCATCGCCATAACTGAAGAATCTGTAGTCCCGGTTGAGGGCTTCTGCATAAGCCAGACGAGTAAACTCATAGCCAGCAAAGGCTGAAACCAACATCAGAAGGGTGGATTTGGGCAAGTGAAAATTGGTAATCAGAGCATCGATACTACGAATCTGTTTTCCGGGATGGAGGAAAATATTGGTCCACTTGGAGCCTGCTTCCAAGCCATTTATCCCATAAAAGCTTTCCAGAGTTCGCAGACTGGTGGTGCCAACGGCTATGACTCTATTGCCTTTTTCTCTGGTCTTACGGTAGAGTTCTGCTAATTCGGGCTTAATGGTGCATTGTTCGGAGTGCATCACATGCTCATCTATCCTTTCGGTCTGAACCGGAAGAAATGTCCCCATCCCCACATGCAAAACCAGAGTGGCCACCTGTACTCCCTTCTCACTGAGCCTGGCCATCAGCTCTTCAGTGAAGTGGAGCCCAGCTGTGGGTGCTGCAATGGAGCCTAGTTCGTCTGCATAAATGGTTTGATAGTTTTGCTTGTCCTGCTTTTCATCAGCTCTGTTGATATAGGGTGGCAGTGGCACGTGACCAATCTGTTCAATCTCTTCGAAGAAATCGCCCTGGTGCTCAAATCTGATAAGCCTCAAACCATCATCATCTGCCAAGGATATCTCACCCCGAAGTCTGTCTGAAAAGGTCAAAGTCTGCACTTCCTTCAATCGCTTACCGGGCTTGACCATCACCTTCCAGAGGGATGGCTCCAGCTCGTTCACCAGCAGAACTTCTATGGGAGTGCCGTTTTCTTTGGTGGCATACAGTCTGGCAGGAAAGACCTTGCTGCTATTGAGAACCAATAGGTCGCCTTCCCTCAGATACTCGTCAATGTCTCTAAAAGTTCTGTGGGAAATGCTCTTTAGCTCACGATTCATAACCATAAGCTGTGAGCTGTCTCTTGGGCTGATGGGATATTGCGCTATCCGCCCTGGTGGTAGTTCGTAGTCATAGGACTTTACGTCATAAAGGTCTGGGCACACTATTGAATCCTCAGTGGTACGTTTCTTGCCTCTGACAGAGTAGCTATAAAGGAACCAAAGGTGATGGCACTATCCAGCTTCACGGGTATCTTGTATTGATCATCAGTAAGCCAGATCAGGATTCTGCCGCTTTGCTTGAAAACTCCCTCACCAGCCAGCTTGGGCTCAATAACCAGGCATTGTTTACGGCCAAATATGGTATTAATCGTCTCTCTGCGGTGAACTACGATCTCTGTGTCCACTGAACGACCATCAGCGGTTATGTTTACAAACAATGAACGTCCTGGCGTCAAGGTTTGAGTTCTTGCCCAGTAGAAAGCACTCAGTATATCCTGAGAACGAGCTTCCAATGGCATGGTTTCGCTTTCAAATCTATCTTCTCTAAACTTGTATTTCTGAAAAGTGGTAGTCCTATTGGCATGATTATAAAGGTGTATCCTGTATTGTCTGTATCTACCTTCCTGAAGGTTTTTGGAGAACTTCATGGGCAGGAGAGTATCCTTTCTCCACCAGGATTCCACCCGGTCTCTGATTCTGAAAAAGGAATCAAAAAACCTATGAGTATTGGCATTGATTCTAAGGTGCCAGACAGGCACTCCCTGAAATGAACTGCTGCCTGCTTCAACAGTGGCTTGAGCGGCGTTTACCACACCATAACGCACGTTGAAGACCAACTTCTCGCCATCCCTAAATGGAACCTGTTGAGCCAAAGCCAGCCCGCAGATCAGCGTCAAGGTTACAATTATGAGTAATTTCTTCATTTTCACTTCCTATAAAGTTATTTCTTGTCCATTCAGATTACTCAGGTTTTCCGAAAGCAGCAGATCACAAATCTGTGCCAATTCAGCGAGTGGACATAGTTTCTTGGAGGGGTTTTCCCTCAGATATCTATTAAAATAGTTTTTCCTAAACTCCAGATAATCTCCTTGGTAATCTTCTTCGAGCTTGGTATCCAAGGGCCCTGGAGAGATGGCATTGAACCTCAGATTAGCCTCTGGATTCTCCAATGCTAAAGAACGGATCAAGTTTACCATAGCCGCCTTGGATGCTGCATAGGCAGTTCCACGGGCTAAGCCTTTGGTGGTTACATCGCTTCCTAATAGAACTACTCGACCAAAGCCATTTTCCTTCATGGAAGGAAGTATGCACCTCAGCAGATTAGTGAAGCCAAAAAGATTAGTATTGAAGACCTCAGACCAAATGGCAGGATCACTTTCCTCCAGATATCGGGCATCCGAACTCCTAACCGAGGCAGTATGAATCAGACTATCCGGTTCTCTGCCAAAGAAGGCTTGGGCTTGCTTACACACTTCTTGAATATCGGATAATTTTATGAGATCACAAGACAAGGAGAGCACTCCGGGAGCACTTTGAATATCCTGAAGCCTATCGCTTCTCTGATGATAAAGAAGAACTAACCTGGCTCCCAGATTCAAGTAGCGTCTAGCAAGGTGGGAACCTGTGGAACCATTGGCTCCAGAGATCATAATCAATCTATTAATCATAGCAGCTTTATCTGGTCCAGGATCTGGTGTGCCACGTTGAACTTGGTGCCTGCAAGCTCAAAGGTTTGATCTTTGCTGATAATATTGACAGCGGTTGAGTCCTGCTCAACCACACTGAGGTGATTGGCAATGATCAGATCAAGGTTCTTGGATCTTAGTTTCTTGGTGGCATTAGCTATCAGATCATCGGTCTCTGCGGCAAAACCTACCAGAATCTGACCGGGCATTTTCTCTTCTCCCAGTCCATGCAAGATATCCTGAGTCTTCTGAAGCTTCAGATGGAGTGTGTCTTGTTTCTTGAGCTTGGATGATGAGATCTGCTGTGGTTTGTAATCAGAGACTGCTGCAGCCATAATGATCCAGTCGTTTGTCTCGGATTCCTTGCTTATCGCCAGTGCCATACTATCAGAATCATTTGCAGATATGGCTTTGGATATATAATGAGGCTTCTCGACGCTTAGACCTCCATAGACCAAGGTTACCAAAGCTCCTCTCAGAGCAGCAGCCCTTGCCAGAGCAAGACCCATTTTTCCACTAGAAAGATTCGTAATGCAGCGCATAGGATCGAGCATCTCCCGGCAGGCACCGGCCGAGATCAGAACTCTCTTGCCGCAGAGGTCTTGTTTATATTGCAGATAGGTCTCCAGAGCATAGAGAATCTCCTCATTGGGAGGATACTTTCCCATGCCTTCATAACCACATGCCAAAAGCCCACTATCCGGCTCCAAAAAGAGATGACCCCGCTTGCGTAAACGGGCGATGTTTTCCTGAGTGGCAGGATTATTATACATGTGCACGTTCATCGCCGGAATCCAGAGTATGGGTGCCGTTGCAGCCAAAAGACAAGAAGAAAGGAGGTCGTCAGCCAAGCCATAACAAGCTTTGGCAATAGTATTGGCAGTAGCGGGAGCAACGACTATGATATCCGCCCAATCTGCCAGATTTATATGTGGGATGGGATCGCTATCACCAAACAGCTCTGTATGAACGGTTCCATGCGATATGGCAGAGAAATTTGCGGGGCTCACAAATTCCTGAGCTGAGGCAGTCATAACAGTCTTCACCAAAGCACCTGCTTTAGCAAGTCTGCTTGCCAGATCAATGGCTTTATAGGCAGCAATACCTCCGCTCACGCAGAGTAATATCTTCTTATCTTTCATGTACAACCAATTTCCTAATTATCATTCTTACGGACTAAATAATCCTAAACATCATGCCTGCATGCCTGAGTACACGGATTAGGTAATTATGCATTCATTAAAAACATAATCCAATCGTCAAGTTTTTTCTACTTTGGAGTGTGTCGTCCAGAACTTTTCTCAGGCAGAGTGCTCAGCATTATAAGAAGATGTTAACAATTCGTCAAGGCCATACCACAATCATTGGAAAATGTTCCACAGTATTAGAAACAGAACAACAAGCTTTATTGAGGGTTAGTTTCACCTATAAACATACTATATGGCATGCATCTATGGCAGTTCCCTGACGATTACTCATTTGCTTACATGTCTCCCTCTTTCACACAAAATCCCAGAGCTAACTTACATGCCTTTTTTTGAGCTTGACTTTTAAATCACCCTTTAATTAGGGGATTATGGAGATGATGTGAACTGAACATGAAACACACACTGAAAATTGATAATGAGGTATTTGTTATGCGTTCTCTCTTGCTTGTTTGTCTTCTACTGAGTACAGCATTGTTGCTAGGTCTTTCTGGCCAGCACAGTGTTGGTGGCTCCGGAGCGAATTATACTACTTTTACAGAAGTTCTTACCGTTCTAAACAGTGAAGGTTTGAGCGGAGACTGTGAGTTACTTTTGAACACCGGCAACTATGTCGGCCCCTACATATTGGATTATGAAGACAATGGCTATAACCTGACCATCAAGCCAGC
Source organism: Candidatus Cloacimonadota bacterium (assembly GCA_036584515.1). Taxonomy (GTDB): domain Bacteria; phylum Cloacimonadota; class Cloacimonadia; order Cloacimonadales; family Cloacimonadaceae; genus PHBP01. The sequence continues at coordinate 13,646 of JAZHDE010000199.1, forward strand.
CCTGGGACACAACCCCAGTTTATCCAATCCCAATTCCACATCCGCCCAGAACTACATTATCAGGATAGCCGCAGTGAGTGGAATCAAGCTGCAGAACCTGAGGTTTACCCCTTCTGGAACCTATTCCCGATCCCTGCAGATAGAGAACAGCTCTGATGATCTGCAAATCACAGGTTGTACTTTCCAGGGAGTACCCAATGCTCCCACTTCAAATTCTGAAGCAATCTACTTTCTCACTTCCGGTGGACAGGATGCAGATAATGTTTATATAGCCTTGAATTCGTTTTACGATGGTAGTTATGGCATCAATGTAAATAGTACCAGCTATACTGATAGCTTCACTGATTGGGAGATCCTGAACAATGCCTTCATTAGAAACTACTCAGGCATATACCTGACACGAATGTACAATCTCAGGATCGCAAGTAATAGCATAGATTATGCCAGTTATGGAATGCTGATCTCTGGCTGTTCAGGGACTTTCGAGGTGAGCCGAAACAAGATTACAAACAGCAATTCCGGCATCAAAGTCGAGTACATCGACCCGAGCCCTGCAAATCACATATACAACAACATAATCAGCGTGTATGGCTCATATGGGCTCAGTGCTCAGGGGCAAGGCTTGAACATCCTCCACAACAGTGTAGAGAATTCAAACAACCAGACTTATTCAATCTTCGCTGCTGTGCTAAATGGTACAGACATGAAAATTCGTAAGAATCATTTCTACTCATCAGGAGATGCTGCAGCAGTGAACATCAGTTCCATAGATCCCGGCTATGCCCAAAAAAACATCATGGAACACAACAACATTTACACCAAAGGACGCTACTTAATCAGAGTAAGTAACGATAACTATAGCTCAATCTCTGAGTATGATGCTTACACAGAGTGCGAGAACATTAGTTGCTTTCCTGGGTTCTATGGAGAGCTCCTTCAGACATCTTCTGCATATCTTGATAACGCCTATCCCTCTACAGACCTCCTAGTAGATTATAACGATCTTCCTCGAGATCCCACGAACAGCGATATTGGTGCCCATGAATACAGCTCAGATCCCAGCCACAGTCCGATGGTAGGACAATATAGCATTGGCAGTGGACAGGTCTTCCCCACCCTCGAGTCCTTCGCTACAGCCCTTCATCAAAGAGGAATCGGTGGAGATGTATCTGGCTTACTTACCGATCCTTTGTATGCAGAGCAAGTTGAGTTTTACTTTATTCCAGGGGCAATAGGAGATAACCAGGTAACACTCCTCTCTACTCAGGTGCCCAATGCCATACTAAGCTTCTCCGGTCAGACTCAAGTGAATAACTATATAATCAGCTTGAACAGAATCTCAAACCTCACCATCAGAAACATCAGTTTCGAGACCACCTCCACAACATATTCCAACATTATTCTTAACAGAGGTTACAACAATGGTTTGGAGCTGAAGTATTGCAGTTTTACAGCTCCGACCAACGCCAGTGGAAGCAGCATCGCCACTCCCTATGGTTATGAGGCAGATAACTACAATATTTTATCCCTGAACTTCACCGGAAATTCCTACGGTATGGAGATTAGAGGAAAAAGCTGGGACGTGTTGTCCTGCAACTTCGATAATCAGTATCAGGGGATATTCAGCCAAGTTTGTGAAGATATCCGAGTGGAGAACTCAATCTTCGAGAATGCTCGCTACATATCATTAAACCTGAATCAAGCCAAAGCATGTAGTCTGTTCAACAATAGAATCACTGGCAGTAAACCAGGCATTGTCTTATCCCAGGAAAGTAACCCCGGTACAATTCGCAGCTTGATAGCCAACAACACTATAGACTTAAACGGCAACAATGCTTACGGTATCGGAATTAGCGGTAGCATGATCTCTGTGTTGAACAATTCATCCCGCGTAGCTGGCTCCTATTCTCAAGCACTTTATTCATACCAGCCAGGCACAGATGTTCATATAGTGAACAACATCCTGCAATCTGCCGAGTCCTATGCCCTTGAGATAGTTCATAACAACATCAGTCCCAGCCTTGTGATTGATTACAATTGCTACTACTCCACGGGTACCAGCCTGATAAGAATGGAAACCGTTTTCTCCAATCTGGAACAGGCACAAATAGCCTTCCCGGATTTGAACCAAAACTCACTTGCTATAAATCCTCACCTCACCGCTGATATGCATACCCAGAGCCCCTGGCTCAGGATTGCAGGAATGTTCAGATCTGAGATCACCACAGATTTAGATTACGAACTTCGGGGAGATTACTTTGATATCGGAGCAGATCAACAACAAGGTCCCATTATTGACAACCGTTTGGCAGGAATTTATACAGTTGGCGAATCCACCAGTGACTTCCAAACCATCAACGAAGCTATTGAATACTTGCAGCTTTGGGGAACAAACGGCAATGCTACCTTCCAGATAGCCTCCGGAACCTATCCCGGTCTTATCAGCATCAGGAGCTTCCCCAAGACCAATGCAGAAGACGTCGCTATCTTAAGCGGTTCGGACAATACTATAATAGTTGTGGACCCGGTTCCGGGACAAGATTATGACAACCACGTCTTCAGGTTTATCGGAGCTAACAGCGTAATTCTGGATAATCTGAAGCTTCAAAGGACCAGCAACAACAATTACGCTACTTATGTAGTTCTGGATGGACTGTGTGAGAACATCCTGATCACAGATTGTGACTTTGATCTGAGTGGAGGAACCCAGAACAATAGTAGCGCTATCAACGCTTATAACGGCCAGGGTTCAAACCTGAAGATCGATGGATGCAGCTTTAGCGATGGCAACTATGGCATCGCGATGAGTGGCCCATACTATGGAACTTTGAGTTACACCGGCGTGGAAATCGTCTCCAGCACCTTTAACAACATCAAGTACCCCATCAATCTGCAGAAGGCAGTGAACGTTAAGATAAATGATAATCAAATGAGCGGTAGCTATCAAGCTGTTAACCTCTCCTATGTAACCGGGGCAAGTCAGTTAACCAACAATAAAATCCTCGAG
>JAZHDE010000200.1:0-3233 GCA_036584515.1 Candidatus Cloacimonadota bacterium
ACCTGATAGTCAGCAATCCGCCTTATGTGACAGAAGATGAGTACGAAAGTCTGGATCAATGCGTACGGGATTTTGAACCCAAACTTGCCCTGGTAGCAAGCGAGAACGGGCTGGAGTTTTATAACAGGATACTTTCGGGCTTGGGTTCAAGACTTAACGAGGGTGGTTCTGCCCTTTTTGAGATTGGAGCCAGTCAAGCAACAGAACTGAAGGCTATGGCCATTGAACATGGATTTACAAGCCCGGAGGTCTTGAATGACCTGACCGGACGTGATAGATATCTAAAGATAAGTATATGAGGTAATGATGGATAGTTTTAGAATAGAAGGAACCAGGAATCTGCAAGGCGTAGTTCATGTGAGCGGAGCCAAGAATGCAATTCTTCCGGTGATGGCGGCCTGTCTCTTGGCACCGGGCAGATCGGTACTCAAGAATGTTCCCAATCTGATAGATCTGAAAAGTATGTCTCACCTGCTCCGGGTCTTGGGTGCCAGGATAGAGCATAATGGCTCTACAATGAGCATAGACGCCAAGGATCTCTGCTTCAATGAAGCGCCTTACGAACTGGTGAGTAAGATGAGAGCCTCCATATATGTGCTTGGCCCTCTCTTAGCCCGCCTGAAAGAAGCCAGAGTCTCTTTTCCCGGTGGTTGTGCGATCGGCACCAGACCGGTGGATCTGCATCTGAAAGCCTTTGAAGCACTGGGAGCAGATATCCAGATTGAACATGGCTATATTCATGCCAAAGCTGATAAGCTTATCGGGGCAGATATCTACTTTGAGAAGAGCTCAGTTGGTGCAACAATTAACGTTCTGATGGCTGCTGTGCTGGCTCAGGGTAAGACAACAATGCACAATGCTGCCATGGAGCCTGAAGTCGATGCTACGATCGACATGCTGAACAAGATGGGGGCAAAGATCTTTGGGAAGAGCAGTACAACCCTCGTTATTGAAGGAGTAGAAGATCTTTTCCCGGTCGAAATGACCATGATTCCCGATCGTATTGAAGCCGGAACTTTCCTGATTGCCGGAGCCCTGAGCGAGAACCCAGTCACTGTGAAAAATTGCCTGCCTTCCCATTTGGGTTCTGCCTTGGATAAGCTTAGAGAAGCAGGCTGTGAGCTTGAGCTGGGAGAAGACTTCATAACTATTAATCCCCCCAAAGTAATCAAACCCTTTAGCATTATCACGTTACCTTATCCGGGTTTTCCCACCGATCTGCAGGCTCAATTCATGGTTCTGGCAGCTTTTGCTGAAGGAATGAGCTTCATTGAAGATACTATTTTCCCCGAACGCTTCATGCATGTAGCGGAACTCAACCGTTTGCAGGCAGACATTCGTCTGGATAGAAATATTGCCACCATAAAGGGTGTGAACAAGCTTAGTGGGGCAGAAGTGATGGCCACAGACCTGCGCGCCAGTGCTGCCTTGGTTCTGGCTGGTATGGTGGCAGAAGGTACCACTACCATTTCCAGAATATATCACATTGACCGCGGATACGACAGGATTGAGGAAAAGCTGAACTCCATTGGCGCCAGGATAACCAGAGAGAATGGCTGAGATTAGGAATATACTAGTAACCGGAGCTGCAGGTTTTATCGGCTCTCACCTCTGCGAAAGACTGTTGGAAGAAGGTTACGCAGTCTATGGACTGGACAATTTTGATCCCTTCTATGAACCCAGCCTCAAACGCAGGAATCTCTCCGGAGTGCTTCACCATCCTTCTTTCACCTTGATCGAAGCAGACATTCGAGAAGCCGACAGGCTTCAAGCAATCTTTGAACTCTACGACTTTGATGCCATTATTCACCTGGCAGCCATGGGCGGGGTACGTCACTCCATCCGTTATCCGGAGCTTTTTGCCGAAGTGAATGTTAGCGGTACTCTGAATCTATTGGAAGCAGCCAAGACTAAGGAGATCAAACCTTTCATCTATGCATCGTCATCCTCAGTCTACGGCAAAACGGGGACAATTCCTTTTGCCGAGACAGATAGCGTGGATCACCCCATTTCCCCCTATGCTGCCACAAAAAAAGCTGCAGAATTAATGTGCTACACTTGGCACCATCTATACGATCTCTCTGTTATGTGTTTGAGGCTATTTTCAGTTTATGGGCCAAGGCAAAGACCAGATCTGGCCATCAGCAGCTTCAGCAGAAACTTACAAGCAGAACTCCCGGTACCCATCTTTGGAGATGGCTCCAGCGGAAGGGATTACACCTATATTGACGACACTATTGAGGGTATCTACAGAGCCCTGAACTACATTGAAAACCATCGGGTTTATGAAGTGATTAATCTGGGCAGCTCCGAGAGCATAAGCCTATCTGCCATGATGGCATATCTCGAGGAACTCTCCGGCAAGAAGTTTATCCGCGAACCCCAGCTTCTGCCCTTTGAAGATATGCAGCTTACTCTGGCTGATTTATCCAAAGCCAGAAGCCTCTTGGATTACCAGCCCAAGGTCAGCTTCAGTGAGGGAATTCGTCGTTGGTGGGATTGGTTTTCGGCCAACAATCAGTAAGCCATGCAGACCTCACCGTCTGTGACTTGCTCCCAAGCCTCTGCAGATGCTTAGCATTATGCACGGTTCAATGATAGTTGGCGAACTTGCATCAGATTCGAAGGTATCGTAGAATGACTATGAAATCAGCCCCGGTAAAGGCCATAATTGCAGATTTAGCTTGACAGGAAAAGCCGCTTGAGAATCGTGGACAAAAATTGGCGAGATAGCTCAGCCGGTAGAGCAGAGGCCTGAAAAGCCTTGTGTCCCCAGTTCGATTCTGGGTCTTGCCACCAGATTTAGGACGCTCAGTAGAGCGTCCTTTTTCTATCTAGGGCTTAAACTCTTCGCTATCGAACTATACAGCGTCCCTTGTAACGTTTATCGGGCTTGGATCTAATGCGATTGGATACTCTCAGGCTAGTAACTTCTGGGTGATATAGCATAGCTCAGAAGTGATGGAACTCTTTATCAATTATGCATCATGGAGATAGCTGGGTGTCAAGTTCGGATCTATCATGACTACCAGTAGCTCTGTTCTCAGTTGTCCCTGCTTCAATGCTTGTGCTGTAACTTACTACAGGATAAGGGAATCATTAGCATTCGCTAAAGGATCGCTAAGGGATCGCTAAGGCGTCGCTAATGAATTCAAGAAGGAAGAGATTGGCTTAGTGCTAGAATCTGGGTTGGATACTGTATCTTTGGACTTGTTTTTTGCTGTTAATGGAGC
>JAZHDE010000201.1:0-3216 GCA_036584515.1 Candidatus Cloacimonadota bacterium
ACCAGCGCTGCTCCAATGGAATATACTTCCTGAATCTGGTATTGGATGGCAGGAGCATAATCAGCAAGAAGGTGACGCTGATCAGATAACCCGGTAGCTTAACTAGTCCTCCAACAAGAAAATTGCATCTTCTAAGGCAATGGTATTCTATTAATTAAACAATTGCGGAAATGATTCCACAGAAAAGTGTCCCATATAAGAGGAAAGTGTCCCCCGTATATAAGTGAGGGGTGTATTTCTAAGCTCACTGGATCAACCGATGCATGCAAGCGCAGATCAGGAAGCTACTGTACAGAGTGTTGGAATCACTGCCACCGGGGAAGAACTCTGGCCTCCTGGGAGCTTACCGGGCCGATTTAGCTTGACAAGCAAGCAGTCTCAAAGAGCTTTGGTGATCTACTGAGGAACTATAACTATTGCCAGCAAGTCTTGCAAGTAGATGGCAGTAATTCCCCAGCATCATAGTAATATCTATAAACTTAAATATTCAAAATCAGGGAGGAGCTTATGCTCAGAGCCGGTAAAACTTTCGGAAGGTTAGTTGCTATTCTAATAGTCTTGGCAGTCATGTTTGGCTGCGCTCAGAATGTGACCTTATTCAAGGATGCACAACGAAACTATAATCGTGGGAATTATGATGCGGCTTTTGATGCCAATATTCGCTCTTTGCAGTTGAAACCCGGTTATGCCAAATCCCAAAATCTCCTGCTTCAGATTTACCCGGCTATCATCCGAGATAAAGAAGAAGAGATTCAAAGCATTCATGCCACTCAGGCTCCGGAGCGTTGGGCTGCTGTAGTGGAACAGTATCTGGCTCTGCAGAATATCCAGGATCGTGTGCGTCGCTTGCCTCGCCTGATCAATCCGGACACCGGCTTGGCCCTGATGTTTGACTATCGTGATTATGCTCCTCTGCTATTGGAAGCCAAGACCAATGCTGCCGAGTATCACTATCAGCGCGGTCTGCACCTCTCTCGTAGTGGAAGCGGTCTGGATCAGCAAAAACAGGCAGCTTTGGAGTTCCGCTCCGCACTCAGCTTTATCCCGGATTACAAAGATTCAGTCAGTCGTTTTGAAGAGGCTCGCCGCAATGCCATCAAGCGGATAGCAGTGGTTCCCTTTGAAGATCTCACCGGTAGCCGCAGCCGTTATGGCGATCTGGCATCTATTCTGATAGATCAGATCATCAGCAATGTCTTAAACGATCCCAGTGCTACAGAATTTGTGGAGATCATCACCCGTGATCAGCTTAATCCCGTGCTTCTGGAGCAACAGCTTTCAGCTTCCGGATTGGTGGACGAGAACACCGCCAGCGAGATCGGAGTCTTGGTTGGTGCCCACGAGATCCTCACCGGGAAGCTTACTCAGATTGCCTATATTCAGCCCATAACCAGCAGGCAACATGATAGCGAAACCAAGCGGGTGGTAACCGGTAGAGAAGAATATACCGATGAAGATGGAAACACTCAAACCAGAGACGTTTACAGTGATCTTACCTGCAACTATGTCCGCTATACCAAGACCGCCAATGCTCAGATCACCGGCACCTATAACATTATCGATGTCGCCACCGGTAGAATTAAACGTCAGGGCACATACACTGCTGAGAATCCTTGGTCGGATACCTGGGCCAGAAGAGAATCCGGCGATGAACGTGCTCTCTCCTCTTCCATGGCAGCGCTGTGCCGCAAAACAGAGCCCAATCCTCCGGCTGAGATCGAGCTGATCAACGGCGCTCTCTCTCGCTTGAGCCAAAATATTATCAACGAGTTCAAATCCTACATCAGATAAAAGGATATGGCTTGAAAAAGCTTCTCTGTTTGCTGCTTCCGCTGATCTTGCTGGGTGCTTGTGCACTGAACAAGAGGCCGGACTGGGTTTCTTCCCAAATGGCTGATCCCGCCTATTACAGCAGTGTGGTGGCTGTGCCAAAGCAAATCGCAGATTACCGGGAGCAAGCCAGGGCAAACGCTCTGAGGGATATTTCCACCCAAATCTTCGTGAATATCCGTTCTGAGCTGGAAACCCGGGAACAAGAGAATGCGGGCTATGTTTTCACCAGCCTGTCAGGCTCAATTCAAAGCAGTACTAATGCCCTATTGGAGGAAGTGGAGCTCTACCAATTCCATGAGGACAGAAAATATTACTACGCCCTTTATCGATTGAGTAAGCTGCATTACCGTCAACAAAGAGAAGCTCGCAAGACTGTGGCTCTGGAGCAGGCGATTCAGAGCGTGGAGAGGTTTGATCGCAGTACCACGGACATTGCCTCAGGAATCGGTGATCTACTCTTTGCCATCGAGCTTTTGGAGCCCTTTGCGGATCTTGATCTGCGGGTGCAGTTGGAAGGAAGAGCCCAAAATCTATATACGGCAGCGCTTTCCCGCTTGAGGGATCTGCCCGCCAAGTTGAATCCCTCGTGGGAAGAGACTTCTGGTAGTGTAACAGCTCTCCAGGCTCTGGATCTTTCGCAGAGAGGGAAGTTACTTTACCAAAAGTCTGCGTCGGAGCAGTATTGCTGCCAGAACTTCCCAGTTCAGATCAGTTTTAGCAGAGGTGATGGTGTCTTCAGTGCAGACCGCTTCACTAACAATGCCGGTGAGGCAGAACTACACCTAAACCGGATCAATAGCCTGGAAAGCAGGCAGGAGATAGTGCTAACAATTGATAAGGACTATTTCTTCAGCCGGGTTAGCAGTCCTTCGCTGATGCAGAGTATTAACCAGTTGGAGTTTGGCAGAGCCAGATATTTCCTTGAGGTGGGACGTCCCAAGCTCTATTTGGAGTTTGATTCCGGCAGTCCCGATGACCGGCAAAATGCCCAGAGATTACAGGGTAAGCTGCTGGAATTGGATCTGGATGCGGTGGAACGCCCCACTTTGGCAGATTATCGCATGCAAATCAGGATAAGCATCAGGCAAGGCACATACATCAGCGCGGTGCAGGTCTATTCTTCCAGCTCGGATATCCAGATTAATCTGATCGATCAAAACTCGGGACAAACAGTCCAATCTCTAAGTTATCCAAACATCAAAGGTACAGGAACCACGCAGAGCATGGCTGATTACAGAGCCAGGCAAAACGCTGTGCGGATAATAAACGATGAATTGCTTTACAGGATCCTCTCGCAGTCTGTTCTGGCTCCCTAGCATCCTTTGCTTCACAGCTTTGATATTTGCAGCAGATCTGGGAGCCCAGGTAGGAGTGCGTAATCTT
>JAZHDE010000202.1:0-3167 GCA_036584515.1 Candidatus Cloacimonadota bacterium
GACTATTGATTTGAGACTAGAGAGAAGGTGTGGAGCTGGGAGGCGACTTTGTCGAGTGAACAGTGATCAGATAGGCAGTATGGAACTTGGAATACTAAAGCACCCGTAGGGGCAGACCTGTGTGTTTGCCCGTACCCTGGTCTGCCAATCTCCGAATTGGCAGAGGCTGCGGAGCTGCCTGCAGGAAAGGCCTCCGGCCTTTGTGGCAAATCGGAGTTTGGCACACCAAATGCAATCGCTTCACCACTCCGCAGACACCCTCCATTAACTACTAACTATTCACTATTAACTTGTAGAGGCAGACACACAGGTCTGCCCCTATAGATAAGTCCTTTTGTCTCCCAGCTACAGGTCTAGAGTCTTGTTACTCGTCACTTGTCACTAGTCACTATTTAGACGCAGCTATGCTGATCATCTTGCCGGGAATCACGATCACTTTACGCACAGTGAGGCCTTCCAGGTTTTTCTGCACGTTTTCCAGAGCCAGAGCTTCCTGCTTCAGAGTCTCATCCGGAGTATCCGGAGCCAGCTCCAGCTTGCCGCGCAGCTTGCCGTTGATCTGTACTACCCAGGTGATGGTTTCCTGCTGCAGGTAGCGCTCTTCATAACCCGGCAACCCACCTTCGTGCACCAGGCCATCAAAACCCAGCATCTGCCAGAGTTCTTCGGCGATGTGCGGGGCAAAGGGATAGAGCATCTGAGGGATGATGCCGCAGGCTTCGGCATAGACCGCCAGATCGGCATCCTTCAGTTCTTCCGGATTCTTGATCGCGATACAATGGTTCAGGTGCTCCATAATTGCTGCAATGGCAGTGTTATACTGCATACGGTGCAGGGAGTCGTCCAGCCATTTCTTCACTGTAACGTGTGAACTGTGCAAGAGCGGACGCAAATCGCTGGAGATATCCTCCAGCTCGGCATTTAGCTGCATTCCGCGCTTCAACACTTCCAGATTGCTTTCAATCAAGCGCCAGATGCGGTTCAGGAACCTGAAGGAACCCATCAGGCCGTCGTCGCTCCATTCCACATCCTTTTCCGGAGGTGAGGAGAAGAGCATATAGACGCGCAGGGTATCGGCCCCAAAGCGATCTATAATATATTGAGGATCAACCATATTGCCTTTGGATTTGCTCATCTTGGCACCGTCTTTGAGCACCATTCCCTGTGTGAGCAGCCTGGCAAAGGGTTCGTCGCAATTCACCCAGCCCAGATCACGCATAAACTTATGGAAGAACCTTGCATAGAGCAGGTGCATACAGGCATGCTCAATCCCGCCGATGTATTGATCCACCGGTAGCCAGTAATTGGCCTTCTGAGGATCAAAGGGCAGAGCTTCGTTCTTGGGATCGGTGTAACGGGCAAAATACCAGGAGCTATCCACGAAAGTATCCATGGTGTCGGTCTCACGACGGGCGGCTTTACCGCACTTGGGGCACTCGGTATTGACCCATTCAGGGACGGAAAGTAGAGGATTGGAGGTGGTTCTGCCTACCTGCACCTGTTCCGGCAGCAGTACGGGAAGATCCTCATCCGGCACTAGTACTATGCCGCAATCCGGACAGTGGATCACCGGGATGGGATTGCCCCAATAGCGTTGGCGTGAGATGCCCCAATCGCGCAGACGGTAGGTGACGGTGCGTTTGCCGTAGCCCTGTTCTTCGATCCAGAGCGAGATGGCTTCCTTGGCAGCGGTGCTTTCCAAGCCGTCGAAACTATCAGAATTGACCATGATTCCGGGCTCGATATAGGCTTCTTTCATCTCATTCAGCACCAGGCTTTTATCCGGAGTCTGGATCACTATCTTCATGGGGATATCATACTTTTTGGCAAAGTCAAAATCGCGTTGATCGTGAGCGGGAACAGCCATCACGGCACCTGTGCCATAATCCATCAGCACGTAGTTCGTGATCCAGATCTGCACCTTGTCGCCATTGACGGGATTGATGCAGTATCTGCCGCTGAAGATGCCTTCTTTGGTGGTTTCGGCGGCACTGCGGCTGATCTTGTCTTCATTTATCACCTTGTGGCAAAAGGCTTGCATAGGGCTATCCGGCGCTTCTGATTCCAGCCACTTGATCACCAGAGGATGCTCGGGAGGAAGAGCCATGAAGGTAACTCCAAAGAGGGTGTCCGGACGGGTAGTGAAGACCGGGATAAGCTGCTGTGAGTCTTCCAATTGGAAGTGAATCTCGGTGCCAGTGCTCTTGCCAATCCAGTTTTTCTGCATGGTCATAACGCGTTCCGGCCATTCGATCACACCGCTGAAATCCAGCAGTTCCTCAGCATAATCCGTGATGCGGAAATACCACTGCTCCAGTTCTTTCTGGATCACTTGGCTGCCACAGCGCCAGCAAGCACCGTCTTCCACCTGTTCGTTGGCCAGCACGGTCTGACAATCCTCACACCAGTTCTGGAAGGACTTCTTGCGGTAAACCAGGCCTTTTTCATAGAAGCGCTTGAAGATATACTGTCCCCAGTGATAATATTCCGGGCGGCAGGTGCTCTGTTCGCGCTCCCAATCGAAGCCGAAGCCCATGATATTGAACTGCTTACGCATGATGGAAATGTTGTCTTCCGTGGTGAAGCGGGGGTGGGAATTGTGTTGAATGGCAAAGTTTTCCGCCGGCATGCCGAAGGCATCATAGCCCATGGGCTGCATCACGTTGTATCCTTCCATGAGTTTTAGTCGGGAGATGGCGTCGCCGATAGAATAGTTTGAGGCATGTCCGCAATGCAGTGCTCCCGAGGGGTAGGGGAACATTGAAAGCACGTAGTACTTCGGCTTGGTTGAGTTCTCTGTAGCGTTGGCAAGACTCTTCTCTTTCCAGATCTCCTGCCACTTGCGTTCGACGTCTTTGAAAGGATATTCCATATTTGTTCTCCAATAGCCCAGCCTTTTGGCTAAGGCACAAGATTTCATTCACTTGCACAGATTCCCCGGCTGGACTATTTGTCAAGAGGCAAATCCATTCAGCCGGCTCTGTACACTTTTTTCCACAGTGTATCATGGGGGCATCTTGGGCTCATCTATCGTGAAAAAGCTTGTTTCTCAATGAGATCCATGGCAGTGCTCAGCTTTTTAAGGATTGTTTCTCAGGGTTGAGTTGATGGTATTACTCAAGAATTGCTTTCCTGCCTCTGAAAATGCCCAAACATTCTCTTGACAG
>JAZHDE010000203.1:0-16536 GCA_036584515.1 Candidatus Cloacimonadota bacterium
TCAGGACTGTGATCAAGGAAGCCATTGATCTGGCGCTTGACAAATTCGTGCAAACAACACTTATTGAAGGACAAGGCATCGCAGCAGTACTGGAAGAATCTATGAAACTACTAACAGACTCTCTAATAAGCATTAAGGGGATGATTGAGCCATACCGCACCAAGCTCTTTGATGATCTATTAACCAGGATTAGCGATATCCTTAATTCCTATAAGATAGACAACATAGAACAAAGACTGGTACAGGAACTTGCTATATATATAGATAAGTATGATATACATGAAGAACTTACCAGGTTAGAAAGCCACGTGGCCACCTTTTCCGAGCAACTTAGAAAATCACCCAGAGACAGTGTGGGTAAAACGCTGCAGTTCATATCCCAGGAGATGCAGAGAGAAGCTAATACACTGGGATCCAAATTCTCAACCCCAGAGTCTTTCAAACATGTGCTTACCATCAAGGAAGAGGTAGAAAAATGCCGGGAGATAGTGCTGAATGTCACCTAAACCTTTATTGCAATGGAAATCATTCCCTTTTGCAGAACGGCCATATGTCTCTTTGGCTTTATGTTCATTCTTGATTCTGCTCTCAGTGCTACTATATAAGATCACTGTTATAGACTGGAACTATCCTATTTTCTATTATGGGGGGATGTTTCTGGTTATCATTAACCTTCTCCCCTACTTCATAGTCACAGAATACAATCTTCTGGACAGTGAGATTGAGATCCGCTACTGGTTTATGAAAATCAAGCGGAACTATTCGGACTTTGGCTGTTTCTACCGTGATAAGCGGGGAATAATGCTCAGTACATTTAAAATGCCCAGGAGGCTTGATGCTTTCCGAGGGCAGTCCTTACGCTTCAGCAAAGATAGAGCTGAGCTGGATCAATTGATAGACATACTAAAGACTAAGATTGGTAAAGAATACTAGAGGTAATTTGAATTATACATCAGATCAAAACAAGGTGATCAGGCTCTTTGAGGAGAGTAGCAATACTCCCTTGTCCTATAACGAGATAGTTATGGCCAGTTCAGCCACGAGAAACGACAAAGCCAAAATCAAGGCAGCTATCAGCCAATTGATTGAACTGGGCGTTCTGGCAAAGAGTAAAAAGAAGTTTTCGCTCACTCAACCCAAGCTGGTTGTCCAGCCCTCCCCCACTTTAAAAAGTCCCCAGCTGGTAGAAGGAACCTTCGATGCCACCTCGCTGGCGCGGAACTATTCCTTTGCTTTCGTTAGAACTCCTTCTGGAGATTTCTATGTGAGTTCTGAGGACACGCTCAATGCCTATCATAACGATAAGGTCTTGGTTGAGCCTTTCTACAAACAAGGCAAACCGGATTTCTGCAGGGTTCGCCAAATCACAGAACGTGCTAATGCCAGAATGGCTGGCGACATAAAACAATCCGGAGCTATGACTATCTTTGTCTGCAGCAGCCCCAAGATCCACAACTGGTTCAGAGTTGAGAAATCCGAGGAAAATCTGGAAGGCAAAAAGGTTATCTTGGAAGTAATAAACTGGGGTAACCCCAAAGCCAGCAAGGGTCCTATTGGTAAAGTTGTAGAGATACTGGGGGATTCCGGTGATCCTGCCACAGAGCTATTGGCTGTAATCCGGCAGTATCAATTGCCTCTGGAGTTTCCTGAAGATGTCTTGGCAGCTTTGGACGAGATACCCGAGGAGATCAGCCCTGAGGATGTCTCGCAACGAACCGATCTCCGCAAGCTCTTTACCTTTACAGTAGATCCTGCTTCTGCCAAGGATTATGATGATGCCATTTCACTGGAACAGACCGGATCTGGCTGGAAACTTTATGTCCACATCGCCGATGTTGCTCATTATCTCAAAGTGGATGGTGCTATATTCCAGGAGGCCTGCAGACGCGGAAACAGCTTCTATTTTCCCAAGAAGGTTATCCCCATGCTGCCGGAACGGCTTTCCAATGGTGTCTGCAGTCTGCGCCCTGAGGAAGATAAACTTTGTATGACCGTTATCACTGAGTTTGACCAGAAAGCCAATATCCTGAAACAAAACTTGGTGGAATCCATCATCAGATCGAACTACAGACTTAGTTATGAACAGGTTGACGAGCTTTATGAGGGCAGCCAGACAGAGCTTGACCCCAAACTGATACAGGCTCTGGAGGAGGCACGCAAACTTTCTTCCCTGCTCACTGGCAAAAGAATGCAAGCCGGATATATCTTCTTTGATCTGCCTGAGATCGAGTATCATTATGATGAGGAAGGCTTCCTGCACGAGTTTTCTCTGGCTGAAGAAACCGAATCACACAAGATGATCGAAAACTTCATGCTGATCGCCAATGAATATACTGCCAAGCAGTTATCCCAGAAGGCACCAGCTTCTGTCTACAGGATTCATGATGATCCTGATTGGGATAAACTCACCCGGCTCTTTGACACACTCTCAGCCTATGGCATCCCCGTGGCGGTGAAAGAGAACCCCAATAAGACGGTTCAGGGGGTTTTATACAGTCTGCCCAGCAAGGATCATCACCGGGTTTTCGACCGCGTAATTCTACGTAGCATGAAGAAGGCCAAGTATTCCATCGATCATATCCGTCATTTTGGTCTGGCTATGGAGGATTACACTCACTTTACCAGTCCGATTCGGAGACTTTGCGATCTTTTAGTTCATCATCTATGTAAAACTTATCTTCTTAAGAGTAGCAACGTAAAGTTCAGCAAAGAACAGCTAAAGCACTATTCTGAGCAAGCTTCCGAGCAGGAGATCCTTGCCAATGAAGCAGAACGCGAGATAGAACGCATCTACAAGCTTGCCTATATGAAGAACAAACAAGGAGAGCACTACACAGGGATAGTCGTGGCTACGAACAGCAGCTCACTGATTGTTCGGTTCAATGAGATACCAGTAACTGGTGTGATCAAGAACAGCCAGTTTATCAGCTCAGGATTCGTCTATCTGGATAGAGAAATGCGCTTTGTAAACAAAAGAACCGGATACTATTATCAGCTATTAGATTTGGTAAAGGTTCAAGTGGCAGAGGTTAGTGACGATGTATATCTCGAGTTTAGCAATGATGATGAGAACCACATACATCAGAGTCCCGGAAGAGACGGAAAAGCCTCAGTGAAGCGTGAATCCAGACCCAATCAACGAAAAGGCGCTAATCCCAGAAAACGGGTTGACTACAAAGGCGGCTCCGGGAAACTGGCTTCCCAGAAGAACAGAAAGGGAAAGAAATGAAGAAACCGATCGGAATATTCGATTCAGGAGTTGGTGGATTAACTGTCTACAAAATGATCAGGGAATACTTCCCGGAAGAAGATCTGATCTATTTTGGTGATACCGCCAGAGTACCATATGGTCCCAAATCACCCAATACAATCATTGATTATTCCATCCAGAATGCCAGATTCCTTCTTCAACGAGGAATCAAGACCCTGATAGTTGCTTGCAACACATCGTCTGCCTATGCATTGGACCGTTTGAGAGATATCACCGGGATCCCTATCATTGGGGTAATAGAACCGGGAGCTGAACAGGCTGTTATCTCTACCAAAATAAAGCGAATTGGAGTTATTGGCACAGAAGGAACAGTACGTTCGAACGCCTATTATCAGGCCATTAGAAGAATCTTGCCGGAAACGGAAGTAATCTCCCAAGCCTGTCCCCTATTTGTTCCATTGGTTGAAGAAGGCTGGCAAGATAGTGACACTGCCCGTTTGATAGCTGAAGAATACCTGAGTTGTTTCAAAGATACTGGTATTGATACTATGGTTTTGGGCTGCACGCACTACCCGCTGCTCAGAGAAACAATACAAGCCGTTCTGGGTTCAGAAGTTAAACTGGTGGATAGTGCTGAATCCATAGCCCTCTATCTGCGCCGCATTATTGCCCCAGATTCAGACGGCCAAGCTGGAACAGACACCTTTTTTGTGAGCGACAACGAAGACAAATTTGCTTCCATTGCCGGACGCATCATGCCACATATTCGAATCACGCCCAAGCGTGTAAGGCTCTTTGAGAGCTGGTTTGCAGATTAATATTATTATAGTACAATAGAGGACAAAATGAAGCCTTTGATTATCACAGCCGCGATCACCGGTGCGGAAACCCGCAGAGCAGATCAACCCAATCTTCCAATCACCCCGCTAGAGCAGGCTCAGGCAGCCAAAGAGTGCTTTGAACAAGGTGCCAGAGTGGTTCACCTTCACGTCCGTAACGACGATGGTAGTCCCACTCAAAGCCTGGAACGCTTTGAAGAGTCCATCACTGCCATCAGAGCTGCAGCTCCAGAAATGATTATTCAGATAAGCACCGGAGGCGCAGTAGGTGAGCCTTTTGAGCGCCGTCTCGCTCCTCTCAGCCTACAACCAGATATGGGAACCCTCAACGCCGGAACTCTGAATTTTGGAGATGATATCTTTATCAATCACCCCCAGGATATCATAAGACTGGCGGAAGCATTCAAAGAATACGGTGTGGTCCCCGAAGTGGAAGTGTATGAATCTGGAATGGTTGATGTAGTAGCAAAGCTGGTCAACAAAGGGATTATCACTCACACTCCACTTCACATGCAGTTTGTACTGGGTGTTCCCGGAGGTATGAATGGCTCTCCCAAGAACCTCATGTATATGATGAATCATCTCAAGGAACAAATCCCAAGCGCAACCTGGGCTGTTGCCGGAATCGGCAGATGGCACATCCCTGCTTCTATGGTAGCCTTGGTGACCGATGGTCATATCCGGGTGGGATTTGAAGACAACATATTCTATCACAAGGGTATAGTAGCAGATTCCAATGCTCAATTAGTTGCCCGAATCGCCAGGATTGCTTCCGAGATTGGCCGTCCCTTGGCTACTCCCGAACAAACCAGAGAAATACTGGCACTTCCAGCCAGGTAGGGTGATGCAATGCAGCTAACTGAAAATGCCCTCAAGGTACTGGAAAGAAGATATTTTAGAAGAAATGAAGCAGGAGAAGCCATTGAAGACTGGGATGCTTTGATAAACCGTGTTGCGGAAAACATCTCAGGAGATGATAGCACTAAGAAAGACAAGTATCTCAAGCTTCTGGATTCTGGTTACTTTCTGCCCAATTCCCCCACACTGATGAATGCCGGAAACGATCTTCAGCAGCTTTCCGCCTGCTTTGTGCTTCCAATTGATGATAGTATGGACAGCATATTTGAGTCTGTTAAAAATGCTGCCCTGATCCACAAAAGCGGCGGCGGTACTGGTTTTTCTTTCAGTAGATTGCGAGAGGCCAATGCCAGGGTTAGATCCACCAATGGTGTCTCAAGTGGTCCTCTCTCCTTCCTGAAGGTTTTCAATGCTGCTACAGATGCTGTAAAGCAGGGTGGAACCCGCAGAGGTGCCAACATGGCCATACTCAATGTGGATCATCCTCAGATATTGGAATTCATCACCTGCAAGGAAGATACCACCGAACTGACCAATTTCAACATCAGCATTGGCATAACGGAAGAGTTTATGCGGGCCGTTTACGCAAATGAGGACTACGATCTGGTATCTCCTGCTACAAAGAAAGTGGTGGGACGCCAGAATGCCTCTGATGTGTTTAGCCTGATTGTCGAGATGGCTCATCGCAATGGCGAGCCCGGAATTGTCTTTCTGGATAGGATCAATAACGCCAATCCCACCCCACTGCTGGGCAGGATAGAGTCCACCAACCCCTGCGGCGAACAACCCCTTTTACCAAATGAAGCTTGCAACCTAGGCTCCATCAACCTATCAATTATGATCAAAGATAATGCTCCCGATTGGGAGCTGCTAAGATCAGTTGTGAGAGAAAGTGTGGATTTCCTCGATGATGTGATCGATAAATCCCTCTACCCTCTTCCCCAGATTGATGAAATGGTCAAGACCAATCGTAAGATAGGTCTGGGTATCATGGGTTGGGCAGACATGCTTTACCAACTTGAGATTCCATATGCCAGTGATGAAGCGGTCAGCTTAGCTGAACAGGTGATGGAATTCATCGATTTCGAAGCCAAACAACGTTCTATGGAGCTTGCTCTGGAGAAATCCTCTTTCCCCAGTTTTGTGGGAAGTACTTATCAAACTGGAAAGCTGGAACGTGATGCCATCGCTCAGGACTGGAGCAAACTACTTTCTGAGATACAGCAAAATGGTATCCGAAATGCTACCCTGACCACCATCGCTCCCACTGGCACTATCAGTATGATTGCTGATACTTCCAGCGGTATTGAGCCGCAGTTCTCCCTAGTCTATGTTAAAAACGTGATGGATGGCGAGAAGCTGCACTACGTGAACAAACACCTGGAAGCCAAACTCAAAGAACTAAACCTTTTCAAACCCGAAATCTTGGGAATCATTGCCGAGACCGGTAGCATAGCCCATGTTGATGAACTTCCACAAGAACTTAGAGATATATTCCAAACCGCTCACGATATCAATCCAGAGTGGCATATCAGAATGCAGGCCGCTTTCCAAGCCTACACCGATAATGCAGTCAGCAAAACCATCAATTTCCCATCTTCAGCCACAATAGATGATATCCGTAGTGCATACGAACTGGCTTACTCCTTGAAATGCAAAGGTGTTACAGTTTATAGGGACGGCAGCAGAGAGAACCAGGTACTCAGCACTGGCACTCAAAAGCTTGTCTTGGGACCTGAGACAAAGGTTGCTCCCCGTCACCGTCCTGAAGTCACTCATGGTATCACGCAGAGATTGGAGACCGGTTGCGGCCATATGTATGTAACCGTCAACACAGATGACCAAGGTGCTTGCGAAGTTTTTGTACAGATGGGAAAAGTAGGCGGCTGTGCTTCAGCACAGTTGGAAGCTATAGCCCGGCTGTCTTCCCTGGCACTAAGATCAAACATCAAAGTCGAGGCCATAATACGCCAGCTCAAAGGAATCAGATGCCAATCCCCCATGTGGCACAAGGGTAAGATGATCACCTCTTGCGGAGATGCAGTTGGACAAGCCTTGGAACAGTTTTTGGCCTTGCACGCCAATGGAGACGTGAAGTCACTGACTTTCAACGAAGAACCCATTATTGAAACCAACCCCAAGAGAACCGGATCAGCTTTGTGCCCGGATTGCTCTTCAACCATCGAGCACATTGAAGGCTGCCTGAAGTGCCCAAACTGCGGTTGGTCGAAATGCTGATCAGGAGTAATTATGCGTTGTAAGTATTGTAACAACAAGCTAGCAGACCATGATATCTGGTGCGTTAACTGCGGCAGACAAACCCAAGTACCAAAACAAGAGCTTTCAGCTATCCGAAGTATGAGAGAAACTTGGGATAACCTGAAGGAAAGAAAGGGTGCACTGGCACCAGTTGGCGCAATGACTGCTCTCTGGGGCATTATACCCATAGCACTGCTGATCCTGATGTTTTCTCAGATCAGCTTCAGCTTGGGTCAATCCAATACCTTGGATTACTTCTTCAATATCTTTCTCAGAGTAGCTGCTTTTAGCCTGGTGATTCCTTTGACCACTCTGGCCTTTAACTCCATATCTGCCACTGAAAACTACGAACTGAGTTTTAGGGAATTGCTTTCCAGTTTCAAGGCCTACCCCAAATTCCTGCTCTTAAGCTTTATATCCGCCCTTTTCTATGCTCTGATCTATATTGTCTGTTTTGGACTGCCATTGTTTGCCAGCGATCCCATCCTGAGACTAGTCTGGATAGTCCTGGTAAATTACTGGGCAGCCATAGTTCTTCCGGTGCCAGCCTTAATGATCAAGCTGAATATTGGTGCATTCAAAGGGATTGCCCTGAGTTACAAGCACTTTCATGATCTCAGATGGAACTTGTATCTCATGGCTTTGCTTCTGGTTGTTATGAATACCCTGGCATTTACTTTTTTACTAGTGGGCCTGTTGGTCACAATCCCATTTACTTGGTTCTGTGTTCGGGATTACACGCGCAAATTGCTTGATTATGAGCTTCTGGACTATAGAAGGTAATCAAATGACAAAGCGAGAGATCTTTTCCCTGGTTATCCTCGTACTTGTGATCGGGTTTGCGGCTTACAAGTATTTCAATCGGACTTTCACGGCCACCAAAACACGTTTCCTCTTGGATACGATTGTGGATATTTCCGCCAGTTCCAAAAGCAAGACTGTAAGTAAAGAAATTGATTCTGTTTTTGTCTTCATCGAGAAGATGGAAGCCAAGCTGGACGAATATGATTCTGGCAGCTGGGTAAGCAGATTCAACGCTATGGAATCGGGCTACTTTCCCATGGATGAAGATGTGTATGAACTGCTCAGTATTTCAGACAGTCTCTACAATATCTCGGAAGGTAGTTTCGATATCACTATTAAACCCATTTTTGATCTTTGGGGCTTTGGCACCAATGCTTCTGAAGTTGGCGACAGCCTGGTGCAAGCACCTCCAGATTCGCTCAAAATACAAGAGAAGCTAGCTATGGTCTCATTCCCCAGATTGAGATATGATAAAAAGAGTATCTACAAACCCGCCGGAATGCAGATCTCTCTGGGAGCCATCGCCAAAGGTTACATACTGGATAAGGCCAGAGAATACATGCAAAGCCTGAATCTGGAAAAGGGTTACATTTCCTGTCGCAGCAGCATGACTCTTTTTGGAAGCGACACTCCCCAAGTAATTCTGATCCAGGATCCCAGAAATCCAAACAGCGAAATCGCCTCTTTCAAGCTTTCAAAGTCTTCATTGGGGACTTCCGGAGATTATCAGCAATTCTTCGAGTACCAGGGAACCAGGTATCATCATATCCTGAACGCTAAAACAGGTTTTCCGGTTCAGGGAGTTTATTCAGTAACAGTGATCCATCCCAGCGCTGCTTGGGCGGATGGTCTTTCCACTGCACTCTTTACAATGGATCCGCTTAAAGCGATTGAACTAGTTAAGGAAATGCCCCACGCCAATGCTGTGATTTACTGCACACAGGATGGCAACATCTCCTCAATAAAGACCAAAGGCATGCAGGATCTGGGATTCTCAGAGAGATTATGACAATACCCGATATCCAATCCGGCACAGACTCACGCAAGATCAGTATTGATAAAGTCGGTGTAAAAGGTATTCAATACCCAATACTGGTTGAAGACCGCAGCCGGGGAGCTCAACACACAGTGGCTGATCTGAACATCTTTGTTGAGTTGCCGCACGATATGCGTGGCACTCATATGTCTCGTTTCATAGAAATCCTGAACCGTTATCATCAGGAGAAACTGATCGAGCAATTGGAGAGCTTCCTAAAGGACCTACGGAACACTCTTAAGGCAGATGCCGCCTACATTGAGCTCAGTTTCCCATATTTCATCCAGAAGTCAGCTCCTGTCTCCAAGATCAAATCCTGGCTTTCCTATCCCTGTTACTTCACAGCAAGCTACAAGGATAACTATGAACTAAGGATAGGTGTTAAAGTCCCGGTTACCACACTCTGCCCCTGTTCCAAGGAAATCAGTGAAGCCGGAGCGCACAATCAACGCTCCGAGATTAGCATCAGGGTCAGATATCAGGGCTTTGTCTGGTTGGAAGAATTGATTGAACTTGCCGAATCTGCTGCCAGTTGCGAGATTTATCCATTACTCAAACGAGTAGATGAAAAGTATGTAACAGAAAAGGCCTACAACAACCCCAAGTTTGTGGAAGACATTGTCCGAGAGATCACCCTGAAGCTTGAGAGTGATGAGAGAATATTGGAATTCGAAGTCGAGTCAGATAACTTCGAATCCATCCACAACCACAATGCTTACGCCTGTGTTCGCAGGCAAAAGAATATTCCGGAAAGCTGAACCCAAATGCCACAAATCAAGTTTCCGCAGGCTCAGCACTGCGAACTACCAAACGGTTTTCGCTATATCTACTATCCGGATCATGACAACAAGATCATTTGCCTTCAGCTAATCGTAAAAATTGGCTCTGCATTCGAAACTGATCAGGAAAGGGGGTTCTCTCACCTGTTGGAGCACCTCAGTTTCAAATCCACAGAAGCTTTTCCAAACAATGAGCTTTCGGACTATCTATCCTCTAAGGGCATCTCAGTTAATGCTTATACTGATTTTGATTCCACCTGTTATTACATGCTCTTACCTTCCGAAAGATTAAGCCTTGCTGTAAAGGCTCTGGCAGAGTTGGGGAGGAATAGCCTAGTTAACTCCCATGATTTGAAGGCCGAAAAACAGATAGTGCTGGAAGAGATCAGGCAGTATGATACTGATCCCGAATCCAGCTTCACGGATTTTATTCAGAACGACTACTTTGTCAGCTCCCCATTAGCGCATCCTATCATTGGAACGGTGCCGGGGATAAAAGCCATTCAACTTGAGCAGGTTGAAAAGTTTCAGAGCAAATACTACAACCCTGGTAACTGCTTTCTGGTTGTCTGTGGCTCACTCAATCCAGACGACTTGCACAATGCCATGAAGCAAAACTTTGCAGATTGGACCACGTCGCCAGTTTCCCGAGTGAACAATATCCCCCGAGAAGCTGAACTGAATCCAGAGTATAATGGTTTCAAGGTCGTTAAAGCCCCCATTAACACCGATCTGGAATACATCGCTGTAGCTCTTCCCGAACTGAGCGAATTGCATCCGGATAGTGAGCATCTGCTTTTTACCATGCGTTATCTGGCCATAGGTAAATCATCTCTTCTGCATAAAAGGCTGATAGAAAAAGAAAAACTCTGCTCCTCAGTCAGAGTCCTCTCTGTTTCCGGTCTTATGTCCGGAATATCTGTGATTCTGATCTCACCCTTGGCCAATGCAGATTATGGCAGAATAATAGAGATTTTCAGAGAGGAGTATCACAAAGTTCTCTCATTCCGGATCAGCACAGCCGACTTCGAGCTTATCCGCTCCGATATCATTCACAGCTGGCTGTTTGGATTTGACACCATGGAAGGATTGGCTTCAGGTCTGGCAGCTGAAGAGCTGTTGGGCTCATACCAGAATCTTTATCTGTACAGAGCAAGGATAGATGCCATCACTCCCGGCGAGATAGCCCAAAAGACTTCATCACTGTGGAAACCAGCTAGCCTGGCTATCTATTATCTGGGCACCAATAAAGAACATTGGTATTGCTTGAAGAGCTTGAGTCAGCAATATTTCTCAGCCCCGGAGAGTCTGAGGCTAAAATCAAAACAGAGACAGAGTAAGCGGACAAACATGCCAGCGGAGGAATCAGTTCCAGTCCCAAGCCAGAAAGCTTACAAACTTCAGCTTCTGGATTTGGATGAGCCGGAAATTTATCACTTCAAGCTCGATAACGGCCTGAAAGTGATCTTTAAGCGTAGTCACGGACGCCCTCTTACCGGTTTTGCTTTTTCTTCTCAGCTCAGTCAATTGATGGAAGATAGCTCCAACAGAGGAGCCAATCTCTTTACAACCACAGCGATGCTTTATGGTACTAAGCGCCGTAGTCACGATCAGATCATGAACCTTTCCCGCTACCTGGGGATGAACCTGAGAGTGGTACATCATCTGGATTGTAGTTCCTTCCGTGGCAAGTGTTTCAATCCTGATCTTCCCAAGGCCATGGAACTACTCTCTGAGCTTATCAGAGAACCCAGCTTCAAGCAGAGTTACCTGAATACTCTCAAACACAGCACCATAGATGGGATCAGGAGGGATCGTGAAGTCCCCAGCACCTATGCCTTCAACCGCTGGTTTAAGCTAGTAATTGGAAACCATACCAATCTCGACCGCCCCAGCGGTAACATAACTCAGATCAAACGCATTAACCGGGATATGCTGGTGGATTGGCACAAACAAATACTATCACCTGAAAGTGCGTCCCTTGCCATTGTTGGCGATTATGAACCTGCTGAACTTTCCTCAATGGTGGCTTCTGCCTTTGATGCTCTGGAGAGTTCAACGGTCGAGAAACGCTCTCCTCTCCCCTACTTTGATCCTGCCAAACAGCACACGCTGATAGAGAAGAAGAGTAGCGAGCAGGCCATTCTCCACCTCGGAGTCTTGCTACCATACAAGCAGGAAGCCCTGCACGATACTGCCATGCAACTCATCTGCCACGCGATAGGAGGTGATATTGCATCCAGATTCTACAATATTCTGCGTGAAAAGCACTCCTACACCTATCAAGCAGGTATGGATTTCAATTCAGTGACCGATCTGGGGTTTTGGACTGCTTATGCATACTGCGCTCCACAAGATTACAGAGAAGTATATGCCCTGATGCGGGAAATCATCCAGGACGTGCAGGAAAATGGACTGTCGGACAACGAGCTGGAGCAGAGCCGCAGCTACCTTCTGGGTATGCAGCGTTTTGACTATGAAAGCCTCTCCTGGTCTGCCTCAGCCATATCCAATCTTTCCGCTTTGAATTATCCTCCGGACTACTTTTTCCGACGTGAGCAACGACTCAAGGACATCACTCCCGAGCTCCTACGCAGAGTTGCTGCCAAGTGGCTTCAGGCAAATAATATCTATTCCTATATCCTGGCCTGATTATGTATAAGTACGGCATAGACATCGGCTCCCGCTTTTCCAAGCTTTGTCTTCTGAGAGTAGCAGATAAGCAAATCATCTGGCTGGGTTCGGTTCTCACAGATATCTCACCTGTCAGATCCGCCTTGGATCTGTACCATAAAATGTTGAAGGAAACCGGAATCACTGAAGATCAGATCACAGCCTCTGGCTCCACCGGATACGGCAGACACCTTTATCAAAACTCCGGCAAAGCTATCTCAGAGATCAGTTGCCACGCCGCAGGGGTTCGCTATCATATACCCGAAGCAGGCACGATAATCGATATCGGCGGACAGGATTCCAAGATCATCAGTCTCTCTCCCGGAGGCAAGATTGGAGATTTTGTGATGAACGACAAATGTGCTGCCGGAACGGGTCGCTTTCTGGAAATGACAGCGATTCGTCTGGGTGTCGAGATAGATCAGATATCCGCACTTGCCTCCAAAGCAGATCAGGACCTGGTTCTCTCCAGCACCTGTGTGGTCTTCGCCGAATCCGAAATCATAGGCCTGATGGCAACCAACGCCTCTGCAGAGAACATTGCCAGAGCCGTTCATCTCTCGATAGCTCGCAGAATCCATTCCCAAATGGCAGCCCTGCAGCCCAGGACACCTGTTGTTTTCACTGGAGGATTGGCACGCTCAGAAGATCTTAGATACTGCCTGGAGAAAGCTTTGAACACTCCTGTGCAGAATTCCCCGCACCCTGAGTATACCGGTGCCATCGGTGCTGCAATCATGGCAGAATAATGATTAGAGCTGATTACCACATACACACCGAAGATAGTTACGACAGCCGTCTCAGTTCAGCAGAACTGCTGGCATGGGCCAAAGAAAGGTCTTACGATCTGATTGCCATCACTGAACACTACGACCTCCTACCACAAGAGATGGGTTTCTTTGGCACGCCTTCCCTTTCGTGCTATCTGAAGCGTTTGAACAATCTGATCAGTGAGAATCCTGAGTTGATAATCCTCAAAGGCATCGAAGTTGGGGATTTCCAACAGCACAATAGCTTTGCTCAGGCAATACTGGATCAATTTGATTTTGATATTGTACTGGGCTCTGTACACTTCCTTTCGGATCACACCAATCTTGCCATCCCAATCAAACGCAGTCTCAGCACTGCAGACTTAACTGAGTACTTTCGTAGCAACCTGAAGTTAGTGGAAACCTGCAAGATTGACGTACTGGCACATCTGGGAGTTTTCAAGCGTTTTTTCACCCAGAGACCTGAGGGAACCGAGCATCAAGCTCTGATCCAGGAGATATTCAACGTGATGATTGATCGCGAGATTGCCTTGGAACTGAATTACGCCTGTGCCAGAAAGGTCTATCAATCAGTCATTCCAGAATGGGACTACATTGAGCTGTATCTGGCTCTGGGAGGCAGACTCTTTACTATTGCCTCCGATGCTCATCAGCTTTCTCACCTGGAAGATCACTTGGATCTAGTACCTCTTAGCCTGAGAGAGCATCTCCACTTGTCAGACAGAAAAAGCAGAGTTTTGGAGTATAGGATCTGATACTATCCTTCTTTCAGTCTCTTGCGCTGCTGCCGTACTGCCGTCGTAATGCCGCCACGTATACGGCAGTAACACGGCTGCATTATGTGATAATCTTCTCAGAAATCAAGAAGAGAGAGTTCAGTCAGGAAAAGGCTGGAATGGTTTGATGAAAAATGTCTTGACGAAAAAGCCGGGATTCATCAGGCTTACACCAGTTAAGCATGAGACGTTCCCATCTATGGGAGACGTCCGAAAAATGGGTAAAGCGATCGTTCGCTTCAATCACAATCACAAGCGAGGTATAATCACATGAAGGACGTTTATCAGAGATTGGCTCAGATAGATGCAGGTGTGGCTTTGGATGCTGCCACCGGAAAGGGTGAATTCATCAACGTGATCAAATCCAGTTTCCGCTCTTATGCCCAAATTATTGGAGTGGATAGCTCAGAAAAGAGTGTGGCCTATGCCGAAAAAGTCTTTCCTGAAAACGATATTGAGATATATCGCATGAATCTGGAAAAGCTGGCCTTTGAGAACGATCACTTCGATACTGTCACAATCGCCAATTCCTTGCATCATCTGGAGGATCCCAAAAAGGTATTCGTCGAACTGCTCAGAGTTCTTAAACCCGGCGGGTTACTCATTGTGACTGAGATGTATAAGGATGGAGAGCAATCTGAGGCTCAGCATACTCACATCATGATGCATCATTGGCTGGCCTCCATAGACCGTCTGTTTGGCATCTCGCATCGGGAAACCTATGCAAAAGGCGAGATCGAAAACATGATAAAAGAGCTTTCACTCAGTAAAACAGAAACCTACGATTATTACCTGCCAGTGGATAACCCAAAGATGAACCGCAATTGCGAAACCTTGCTTAACAACTGCCGAGAAAGCATAAAGCGCCTCGAAGCTGCAGAAGCAGCAGAGAGTTTTATCAATAAAGGAAATGAACTCATTCAGCGTATTACCAGTATCGGATGTGCCGGTGCAAGCCGGGTCATGATATTGGGATACAAATCTTAAGGGAGATATCAATGCTTATAGAAGACGATCTGTTTTCGCTCAGTCCGGCACAATTAAACAAATTGGCCAAGAAACTCGGAGTACCGGGATACACACAACTTCAGGGCATAGACCTGATCTTTAAAATGTTGGAATTTCAAGCCAGCCAGGAAGGGCTCACCTTCGTAACCGGCTGCCTGGAAATCATGGATGATGGTTTTGGCTTCTTGCGTTTTGCTTCCAACAACTACAATCCCGGCAGGGACGACGTCTATGTCTCCCTTACTCAAGTCCGCAGATTTGGGCTGAAAACCGGACACATGGTCTCCGGTCCCGCCCGCTCACCCAAAGAAGGTGAAAAGTATTATGCTCTGCTCCGGGTGGAATCCATCAACGGTCTGCCACCTAACTGTATGCAAGATCGCAGACTTTTTGACGAACTCACACCCTACTACCCCACCGAGCGCTTGAATCTGGAATTTGATCCCAAAAACTACTCCACCCGTGTGGTCAACCTCTTCACCCCCATCGGAAAAGGTCAACGTGGCCTGATCGTTGCTGCCCCCAGAACCGGTAAAACTATCCTCCTGCAGGATATAGCCAATGCCATCCTCTCCAATCATCCGGAAGTGAATCTGATAGTTCTGCTGGTGGATGAACGTCCTGAAGAGGTAACCGAGATGAAGAAGATCCTCAAGCCTGGAAAGAGAGAAGTAGTTAGTTCCACCTTTGATGAATCGCCCAAGAATCACACTGCAGTAAGTGAAATGGTGCTGGAGAAAGCCAAGCGTATGATCGAGCTGGGACAGGATGTAGTGATCGTGCTGGACAGTATTACGCGTCTGGCCAGAGCCTATAACAACGTTACTCCTTCCAGTGGCAAAGTTCTCTCCGGTGGTGTGGATGCCAATGGACTTATAAAACCCAAGAAGTTCTTTGGTGCTGCCCGTAATACAGAGGAAGCAGGAAGCCTTACTATTATCGCTACGGCTTTGATCGATACCGGTTCCAAAATGGATCAGGTGATCTTCGAAGAGTTCAAAGGCACCGGTAATATGGAGCTTGTACTCGATCGCAGTATCTCTGATATGCGTCTCTATCCTGCCATTGACCTGGTCAAATCCGGTACCCGTCGTGAAGAGCTTTTACTTACACAGAATGAGCTCAATCGCATGTATGTGCTGAGAAAATATCTCAAGACCATCAGCCCGATCCAAGGAATCGAGACTCTGCGTAAAAGGATGCAGTCCACCGAGACCAATGTTGATCTTCTGAACTCCATGAGCAACTAGTACAGAGAAGCAAGTGTTTATAGAAAAGCTTTCCTGTGGCATTCGGGGCAAGGCTTTACTAATGGCTTTTATGCTGATTGCGTTTTCGCTTTCTGCTTTGGAACTGCGGCGAGATTTTGCCAGCCTGGCAAATCAATACCGAAGGGGACAGATAGACAATGTCGCCGAGCTGTCTGCCATAACCCAGAAATCACCTTTTCAGCCGGGGTCACCGTGCATGATCTTGCCCGTTTGGACTATTCTTGAAGCCCAGGTTGTTCGGCAACCGGGCCA
>JAZHDE010000204.1:0-16180 GCA_036584515.1 Candidatus Cloacimonadota bacterium
TTCATCTGGCGGAATCAATGATTCCGGGGCAATCCGATTTCCTCATCTTATTAGTGACCCATGGTTCTGGATGGGCGAAACCCGAACTGTTACCTGCAAAACCGGCTTTTACGTCGGCGTAATTGATGAACCAATCATCTTGGAAGCATTTATAAACAGCTATCAAAATGGCGGATATGCTGCGGTTGGATTCTCATCTGCGAGCTCAAACTTAGCCGAAGCTAAGTGCCATATACTTGATGTTCCAGCTATGGGCATGCAGTTTTTTAGCTCAGGATTTTCATTCTTCAATAATGACGAGGAAATCATTGAAGTATATGATCCAGATATCCCACTCTCATGGTACAAACTCAACTACACCATTATTCCAAGAGGCAGCGACGTGTATGATGCATATTATCAGCTTTGGCGAACGAATTCAGTCAATGGCTATAATACACTACTAAAGAGCGGCACTGAGCGTTTTACCAATACTTCCATCAATGACGGAATGATTTACCCCTACATCTCTGTGGACGGGCATCGGGTTTCCTACGTGGATAACATCACCGTCACCTATCCGGAAGGTGCAACTTTGCCCGTGACCATGTCTTCATTCTCCGCAACAGTCAACTCTGGAACTATGATAAATCTGCAGTGGACCACAGAATCAGAATCCAATCTGCTGGGCTTCAATGTGTATCGTTCGGAAGACGAAGAGCTGCTCCATGCTGTTAAACTGAATGCAAACTACATAGAAAGCACCAATAGCTCCACTTTCCACACCTACAATTTCCCGGATAATGAATTTGATCCCTCAACCTATTACTACTATTGGATAGAATCCGTTGAAATGAATAGCACCAGTAGCTTCTATGGTCCAGTGAGCGTGTTTAGCGGAGAACCAGGGGAGGATGTGCCGGAGTATCCCACCGAGTATATGACAGGTATTGAAAGTGTGTATCCCAATCCCTTCTCTCCCAATACCCAGATAGCTTACAGATTAAATAGTGCAACTGACGTGAGAATATGCATATACAATCACAGAGGCCAGCTTATCCGCACTTTGCTGAATAGTGCCAAGGATAGCGGTCAATACCAGATATCCTGGGATGGTAATGATAACAACGGCACCCCTTGTGCAACGGGAATGTATATCGCCAGAATGCAAGCCGGAGAGGTCAATTCCTCCTATAAGATGCTTCTGGTCAAGTAGTAAGCCAGCATTTAAGCTGCTGCTTTGCAACAAGCTAAGGCTCTGATTCTTCAGGGCCTTTTCTTTATACACAAAAGTCATGGCTCAGAATCGCCTGTGATTCTTTCGCATCTTTCAGCACGTTGTTAAATCAAGATTCACCTGAACTGCATAGCCTATGAAAACGAGTTGTTCCTTAGTCGTTCTCTAATCATTCCTTAATGCGATTAAAGAATGATTAGGGAACCAGACTTGGAAAATAGAATATCTTTGACTTTGCTTTTCTGGTGAACTTCATTATCTTTTCGTAAACAAAGGCTGAATTATGAGCTCAAATCTCTGAAGATATAGGTCAATACTAAGATAAATACAACAGGGAGTGTAATATGCGAGCACATTTTGCATGGGGAATCAATTCCTACTCCGGGAGACAGGCGGGAGTGGTCTTCTGCCATTACCGGCGGGAAAATATCGTTTTGGTGAGGAAGTACAAGTATCCCACTCTCACGGAGAATAATCACAAACTGGGATCCATCACGGCCAATCTGCATAGCATCCAGCCTTCAGACGGCTATAAACAGGATATGAAAAACTACCAATGGCGATACAACACGCTGAGAGAAAACGAGGGCAAGACCATCCGTTCCTGGGTGAATATGTATCTCAAACTCATGCGTGAGATGGCCAAACGGGATGCCAGCATTGATCTTCAGACCATCACCAGGGACGAGATCTACGCTCGAAATTTGCCCTGCATCAGCGTGAAAAGAGCCGTGGAAGCAGGTTTGCTGCCGGTGGTTTATGACTACACTCATTTGGATAGAGAAATCTAAGATGGTAAACGCAAGTGGTATAGTATGAATACGCAAAACGCAAATTCAGAAGCGCAGGATTTGTCCCTGCTGCTGAGAACAATGAGCCGGGACACTTTTGGCAAAGCTGCCATAGTGGAGGATATCTGTTCCTTCCGCAAGAAGCAGGAAACCCTCGGAGATATCTCCATCTCAAATACTGCGGAAGCAGCAGGCTTTTTCACCAGAACGGTTAGTGACTATTTTGCTGATCTTGTGGGCTTTTGCAGCAGATTGATCTATAACCGCACTCAGGATAGATATCTGGCCGAAGAATTGGCGCAGGAAGCTATTTTGGAGCTGCTGAAGACCGAGGCAAATCCGCGTGCGGTGCGTCCCTGGCTCTATAGCGTGGTGATGAATAAACTGGCGGATTGTTTTCAGCAACACGGTAGGGAAAAGGGATTGTGTGAGCAGCTCGAGCGGGAGAACAATCTGGCAACGATGAGCCAAAACAAAGACACGAGCAGTGCCTATTATCAATATCTGATGGAGGTTCCGGAGCTCAAAGATCTGCCTGCATACCAGGAGTATCTGGAGCTTTTGAGCTATCCAGATCTGATAAGCTATGCCAAGTCCAAAGGAATCAGTTACGACCGTGCCAAAAAAGCCAGCGTGCGTCTGAAGCACGATCTGAAGGCTTTCTACCTCAGGATGACGGGATGGCAGGTGGGCTTGGAGATTCTGGATTACAACCAATATCTGGCTGTGAAGAAGTTCATGAATGTGCTTGCTATGACTTGGAACGACGCCAAAGAAAAGGCTCTGGAAAAATACCGGGGAGAGCTGGAGCTGAGTGCGATCAAAGAAGTCTATGGCTATCATCAGCCAGTGGATCTGATCGAATCCAGTTTTAGCCTCAGAGAAGATCATTACAGCCTGTTTATGTTTCAATTTGATGAGAATGGTGTGCCCAGCCCCACAACATGTTGGTTCAAACTGAGCGAGACCAATCGCATCACCATGCTCAAATGCTATGCAAACCGGATGATGGCAACGTGCAATTCCACAATCGATTTGCCGCTTAACAAAGAGAAGGGGAAGGTCACTCTGCCCATGAAAGATCTGATTTATCTGCTCAAGCAAGAAAAAAGTACCCAATTCTTCGGCACTATTCCGGAATAATCCGGACTACTATTATAGGAGTCAAGAGATTGCTAGCGTCTTAGTGGCTACGGGGCAGTGATAGATGATATTGCTGCCCCGGGCTTTTTGGATTCACAGGGTTGATATCACAGGATTTTGGGTTGGAGTTTATGACCGCTTCAGGGGAGGCGGTCTTTTTGCTTGACCACTCTTGCACAAGCGCTTTTCTGGCACAAGATAACGTGCGAGGTTCAATATGACTTATACAGAATTCAGAACTCAGGCCAGAGAACGCCTAAATGGCGTCTGGAGCAAAGCCGCCATCCTCTGGCTAATCTTTGGTGCGCTCACCGGAGCCATCGGAGCAGTTCCCGGTGCCGGTGGTTTGGTTACCTTGTTGATAGCGGGTCCCATAATGCTGGGGCTGGCTCAGATCTTTCTGAGGATAGATGCGGGGCAGGACTTTGTGGTGGAAGATATATTTAAGGGATTCAACGAGTTTTCCCGCAGTTTGACTGCCTGTCTGTTGATAACACTTTATACTCTTTTGTGGTCTCTGCTGCTTCTTGTCCCCGGGATTATGTGCGCTATAGGCTATTCGCAGACCTTTTATATAATGGCAGAAAATCCTCAGATGACTCCAACAGCAGCGATGGAAGCCAGCAAGAGGATGATGGAAGGCTATAAGACTTATTACTTCATGCTGATGCTTTCCTTTATCGGCTGGGCGTTTTTGTGCCTGTTCACTTTTGGGATTGGCTACCTTTGGCTGCTATCCTATGTGGAAGCCACGCGGGTGCTCTTTTATAAAAGGCTGATCTCAGAGCCCGGTACGATCTGAAACAGGGGGGCAAAGCTATGCCAAAGACCTATATTCTTGGTCATCGTAATCCGGACACGGATTCTGTGTGTGCGCCCTATGCTTACGCCTGGCTGAAGCAGCAGATTGATCCCTCCGGCATCTATATTCCCGGTGTGCTGGGAAACTTAAATCCACAAACGGCCTATATTTTTGAAGCACTTGGTTTGGAAGCTCCGGCTCTGATCCGGGATGTGTATCCCCGGGCGGAAGACATTATGCAAAAGGATGTTTACACCGTGCACAAGGATGCTCCGATTGGCGAAGTGACCAGCCTGATGGATGAGAAAAAGCTGCGCAATGTGCCGATCGTGGATGAAGAAGGGAGCTATCTGGGTCTGATCACCATGCAGGAATTGGCACACTATTTCATGCCACGGCAGTATAGTTCCCGTCCGCTCTACGAGCTGCGTCCGGAGAATCTTTACCGGGTGATACCGGGCTATTTCTTGCAAAAGGGGGAGACGCTGCACTACCAACGCAGAATGATGGTGGGGGCAATGGCGTTTGAGACCTTTATCAGCCGTCTGGAAGCCAGTACGTGTGACGATCATGGCTATCCACTGCTGATTGTGGGTAACCGT
This sequence comes from Candidatus Cloacimonadota bacterium, assembly GCA_036584515.1. Lineage (GTDB taxonomy): Bacteria > Cloacimonadota > Cloacimonadia > Cloacimonadales > Cloacimonadaceae > PHBP01. Next base: position 4,555 of record JAZHDE010000204.1, read on the forward strand.
CCGGAGATACTGGCTTACGTGCTGAAACGGGATTTTCCTATCCTGATCCTGACCGGGATGCGGGATGAAGATTGCCGGGCTTTGGATCTGGAAGGCTTCAAAGGCTGGATTTACATCTCGGAGGTTGACACCGCGGAGACTATTCGGCTGCTTCGGATCAGCATTCCGGCTCTGGCGATTGCCAATCGGGATCTACCTCAATTGGGTCCTCTTGAGCCGCTGAATCAGATCAAACGGGTGCTGCTCAATCTGGATCATCACGGCATCGCAGTGGTGGAAAACGATAAGCTTCTGGGCTTGATCACAGGCTCGATGCTGATCGATCCGCCTCGCCATCGGGTGATTATGGTGGATCATAATGAGCTGTCTCAATCGGTGGAAGGAATTGATCTGGCGGATATTGTGGAGATCATCGATCACCACAGGCTCAATACTATACGCAGTAACCAGCCCATCTATGTTTATGCTGATCCCCTGGGGAGTTCCTGCACGCTGGTGTACAAGCTATTCCGTTCACACGGTTTGATCCCACCACGGGAGATTGCGGCTTTGCTGCTCTCCGGGATTCTTTCGGACACGGTGATTTTGCACAGTCCCACCACGACTGCTGAGGATATCTCGGCAGCAGAGGCTTTGGGCAAACTGGCAGGCTTGAATCCGGCGGAGTGGGGACAGAAGATCTTCCAGAATGCTGCTTCGCTGAGTGCGCTGGATCCTGATCTGGCGGTGGCTATGGATTTCAAGGCTTACACGGAAGAGGATTGCCGGCTGGGGATCGCTCAGGTGGAAGTGGTGACCTTGCGGGATCTGGCAGAGGTCAAGGCTGCTTTTCTGGAGGCTTTGGAGCGGGTGAAGGCGAGGTTCTCGCTGGATTGGGCGATGCTATTGATCACAGATATAATCGAGCAGGAAAGCGTGTTGCTCTCCACCTCCTATCCTTTGGCGGAGGAGATGATCTACCAGCGGCAGGACAGCCAAACCTATCTCTTGCCGGGAGTATTGTCTCGGAAGAAACAACTCTTGCCGGAGATACTCTATGTGCTGAAGCATAGATAAATAGCGCTGGATCAATTGCTCTGGCTTTGGGGTGGAGAAGATACGGCTAAGAAGCTTTGCTGATGATTTCTTGCTTGACATATACGGCACATAAATTAAACAATACCCCGTAACCTGCTGTTTTGGCGGGGAACTGCGATACTTTCGCAAAGGATATGATTATGAAGAATCTATACGTTCTGCTTGTACTGGGCTTTCTGCTGGTTCTGGCACCTCTGCTGGCTACGGATGATGTCAACCGCGAGTATCTGGATGACTTTATGCGAGTGAGAGGCGATGCCAATGGGGCTGAAGTTACATATCACTGGACGGGAACTGTTTACAGTTTTGTTCCCGGGCAGAGAAAGCGGGAGCTCTTCAAGTTTGAAGGATTCAATATTGCCAGAACCGTCGTGACCGATGATGGCTTTGAGCTGCTCACCCGTGAGGCGGCTTTCTTTCAGGATGCTCAGAGTGGGCAGATCCTGGAGACTTGGCGTAATCCCATCACCGAGGAAACTGTGCCTGTCGTGCAGATTTGGAATGATCCCGTGAACCAGGATATGAATATCGAAGCGGATTATCTTCCGTATATCAGGCGTATCCTGCCCAGTGAAGACCTGGGTGAAGAACGGGCTTATTATATGGACATCTTTCCTTTCTACGATTCGCCACTCACCCGGCGTGACCATCCTGATTATTCCCAAAGCGATATCTATCAGGCGGCAGAGTTCTTTCAATTCTTTGTTGATAAAGCCGATCTTGCCAATGATTCCCTCAGCACTGTGCCCGCCACTATTTCCTGGACTCGGATCAGTCCCTGGATGCCTTTTATGAAGATGGGGGATAGGGCAGGGAACCTGGTCTTTGTGTGCCGGGGACGCAAGCTTCCCGGAGGTTATGCAGACCTGCCCCAATCGATCCGTGATTATGTGGCTCAGCACAATCCTATCTTTAACACTGCCCCGCAGGAATATACCGAGCCCAATATGACCAGTTGGTCTTACTTTAAACAACTGCTAGATAACGGCCTGTATCCCAGGCCCTGAGGTGCGTATGAAAAGGTCCCTTACCCTTGTCTTTGTGCTTGTCAGCCTGTCTTTGGCGGCACAATTCACCAATCCGTTTATGAATATCCGGCATAGTTCCCGGGATAATTCCGGGAATCTTCACTTGCGCTATGATGTTGATCCCGAGCTGGGTGTTGATAGTTTTCAGCTACTGTATTCCTTGTCGGGAGCCTGGCAGGAAGCTGATAGCAGCCAGCTGGAGGGGAATACGATGGAAGCTCTGGTGCCCTATGAATGGGGACAGAACCTCAGCTACAGGCTGCGGGGAGAGCTGAACTATGCAGGAGAGGAGATCACCTTTCAGCATCAGGCTTTTATGCCTGCTGATACTTTCCCTCCTTCGCTGCCCGACATGGCAGAGCTGGGTGATGATCCCGCGGGAGATTCTCTGATGGTCTATATTCCCGATCTGGATATCATTGGTGGAAGCGTGGCTTCCGGGCCAGATAAGCTTTTTCGCATGCTGAGAAATCAGAGCGGGAGCTACAGCACTTTCGTGAATCTTACTACTTACAATATCTATCTCTGCACCATCACCAATATCGAAGCGCTCAGTGATTCTGTGACCTATGCCATGATCTACAGTTTCAGTATCCCCGGCATTCTCTCCAGCGGACTGTACAAGCTTTCGATGAGTGAGGAAGGCATGCCGGATTTCATACGCTTGGGCAATGTTCAGAGCCAAGTGGTGGGAGGAGCTCTCTACCTAAGCTGTAATATGAGCGATCTCACCAGTGATCCGCAGTTTGGCACCTGGCCTAATGTCAGCAATACTCTGCTGTTTGCGGATATGACGCTGAGAGGGAGTATGAACTTGGCTACCATGGAGCCGGAATTTCAGATAGCAGATAATTCCGGTGCGGGGCTGGTGGAATTTAACCGCTACACGTATCAGGTGCAGCAGAATAGTCTGCCCGTCCTGAGCTTGGTCAGTTACGATGAGGAAACGCACTTGACGGAGCTCAGCTACACAGATGCAGAGCTGGACTTCCCGCTCACATCAACCCTTTATGTTTCTGATGGTCAGGGCGGCTTTATGTATATGGATATTCCTCCTATATACAATCCTGATGGTACAATCAGCTTTATTCAGACTCTGGGTGAGAACAGCTCCATTGTTGTGTCTGATAATGGGATAGACTTTGTGAGCTACGAATACTCTGTCTCCAATCAGGACCATCAGGCACCTGTGCCATCTGCTCTCAGGCTTAGAACTCCCAATCCCATCTCGGCTCAGAGGGGAGAACTGCCCATCTACCTGGAAGGTTTGGAGAAGGCAGTGCTCACGCTCGATCTTTACAATCTACGGGGACAGAAAATAGCCAGATGGGCGGAACTGAATCCCCAAACTGCAGACTTGAGTCTCAGCATCAGCCCGGAACAGCTTCGGGAGCTTCCAGCAGGCTTGTATTTCCTGAGCCTGAAACAAGGCGCCAGACGTTATGCTCAACGCCTGGTCATCACCAGATAAAGAGAGGTTTTATTTGTTTATAGATTATGCATCCATAAGGATTAAGGCAGGAAACGGCGGCGATGGCTGCATCAGTTTCCGCAGAGAGAAGTTCATGCCCAAAGGCGGGCCGGATGGTGGCGATGGCGGTCGCGGCGGCAATATAATAGCCGTGGGAGATAGCAATATCAATACCCTGCTGGATTACCGTTACAAGAAGCTGTTTAAAGCAGATAACGGCAAGCCCGGCTCTGGTGCACGCAGGACAGGTGCCTCAGGTGATGATCTCTATCTGAAGCTTCCTCCCGGCACAGAGGTCTTTGTGATCGAGGAAGACGGTAAAAAGACCAAGCTTGCCGATATCACCAATGTCGGTGAGGAGATCATTCTGGCCAGAGGAGGACACGGAGGCAAGGGTAATGTGACTTTTACCAATTCCGTAAATCAGGCTCCCCGCAAGGCTACTCCGGGCAGACAGACTCAGGAGATACAGCTTGAACTGGTGCTAAAACTCATGGCAGACGTGGGCTTGGTGGGCTTCCCCAATGCGGGTAAATCCACACTGCTTAGTGTGCTTTCAGCAGCTCGTCCCAAGATAGCGGATTATGAATTTACCACTCTGGAGCCCATGCTGGGCGTAGTTCAGGTGGGGGAATACAAGTCCTTTGTGATGGCCGATATTCCGGGGATCATCGAGGGTGCGCACATGGGTAAGGGCTTGGGATTACAATTCTTGCAACATATCCAACGCACCAGCACTCTGCTCTTTCTAATCGATGTGCATACCGAGGATCCCATAGAAGCTTACCGCACTCTGCGGGCAGAGCTCTATCTTTATGATTCCTTTATGGATAAGAAACCTTATCTGATCGCCATCAGCAAGATAGACACCTTGGATCCGGAGCTTGCGGAAGCCAGGCTGAAAGAATTGAGTGAGCTCTTCAAACAAGAGCTGGGAGAAGAGATTCTGCCCATCTCCTCCGTGGGAGGCTTCAAGCTGGATGATCTGAAATACAAGCTCTATAGCAAGCTCGGAAACGGATAATGGATTTTGACAGTCTCAAACCCTGGCTTTGCCTAAAGTTTGCTCCCGGCTTGGGGCAGAAAACAGCTATCCGTCTCTTGCAGGAATATCCTCATCCGAAAGACTATGTCGGTCAACCCTCACACGAAGTTTACCGGCTATCCTGGCTGAGTGAGGCTTCCAGGCAGGCTTTGGCAAGCTTTGCTCTGCCTGCTTCCTGGCCTCAGATCCAGAAGCTGATCCAGCATTACAAGATTGGTTGGACCACCTTTGGCTCTGCGGATTATCCGGAAGCCCTGGCAAGTATCTACACACCTCCCATCATCCTGTATTATCGGGGTGATCTGAGCACCTGTAAAAAGAGCTATCGGCTGGGAGTGGTGGGCACCCGCAAACCTAGCTCCTACGGCAGAGAAATGGCGCGCAAGCTGCTGTCACCTCTGTGTCTGAGAGGTCTCTGCGTGGTGAGCGGCTTGGCGATGGGGATAGATACCGTGGCGCATCAGACAGCTCTGGAAAACAAAAGCAGCACCATTGCAGTGCTGGGCGGCGGGCTGGATAGCATCTACCCGCCCATGAATACCAATCTGGCAAATGAGATCTGCTCCAATGGAGTTCTCCTTAGCGAGTATGAACCGGGTATGAAGGTGGAGAAGTGGAATTTCCCTGCCCGGAACAGGCTGATCTCTGCACTTTCTTCTGCTATCTTCATCGTGGAAGGAGCCCTCAGCAGCGGAGCCTTACTTACCGGTAAGTTTGCCCTGGAGCAAAACCGGGATATCTGTGCTCTACCGGGTAATATCAACAACACCAATGCCCAGGGGCCTAACTATATGATCAAGAGTGGTGCCCGTTTGGTAACCAGTCCGGAAGACCTCATGGAGATTCTGGCGATGGATGAACCAAGCCCGGAAGAGCAACTGGAGCTCTTTCCAGAGCTATCTTCCGAAGAAGAATCCATCTTCAGAAGATTGCAGCAAGCCTCCGGGGAGATCTCCTTTGACGAGCTTCTCAGTGGTTCCGGCTGGACTTTTGGCAAGCTTTCGGTGGTGCTCCTCAATCTGGAGCTCAAGGGCTTGATCAACAAGTCCGGTGGCAGTGGCTACATAGCAGTCGGGTAAAACCTTACAAGGATTATTGAATATGATTGACTACAAAGTTGTGAAAAAAACAGACAATACTAGGATCTTGGAGCTCTACCGCTTGGCAGGCTGGTGGGAGATGGACGATAATCCCGCCTATCTGGACACCGTTGCCGGGATCATCGCCAGCACCTTCTGCTTTGTGATTGCGGAGGAGGATGGAGCTATCCTGGGCATGGGCAGAGCTATCTCGGATGGTTTTAGTGACGCCTATATACAGGATGTGACGGTCGATCCGGTTCATCGAGGAAAAGGCATCGGCAAAGGGATAATCCGCACTTTGGTGAGCTTCTTGCAAGAACACAAGATACAGTGGATAGGCTTAATCAGCGAGCCGGGTTACGAACGTTTTTACCAGAGCCTGGGCTTCAGTGTCATGCCTTCCTACACGCCCTTCCTGTTAGATCAAAACCAGAAAAGAGAAGAAGAATGATAGATTATCAAAGCTTGGATACAGAACACATAGACCTGATCAACAGCTATATACATAATTATCCTAGGGAGTCCTGCGATTACTGCGTGGCCAATTTGGTTACATGGGGCAAGATCTACGACAATCAGATTGCCACCCATAAGGGCAAACTCTTGCTTTTTAACCCCCAATACCAGTATCTGCTCTTCCCTCTGGGAGAAGAAATCACTGTGGAATTTCTGGTGGAGTGCGTTAAACTCACCAGAGAAAAGTATCCTCGGGCAGAGATGATTCTCTTTCCGGAAGACTACATCTTGCAACATCCGGAGATACACCAGTATTTTGATCTCCACGATGATCGGGACTGGGCAGATTATGTGCATTCCATCGAACGTTTGGTAGAGCTCAAAGGCAAGAAACTGGCCAAGAAGAAGAACCTGATCTCCCAATTCCGTCGTAGTTATGCTGATTATCACATAGTTCCCATCGATAAGAGCAAGGCAGATCCCATTATAGAATTTACCTCCAAATGGAGAAGAGAACGCGATATGGAAGGCAGCTTTCTGGATAGTGAATTTACTGCCATTCAGAATACTATGAAGTACTGGGACGAACTTCCTGTGGAAGGGATCATCATCTGCCACGATCAGCGCATTCATGCCTATTCCATCTTCAGTCCGCTCACTCAGGATATGGTCACTGTGCATTATGAAAAGTTCGATCCGGATAAAAAAGGCAGCGCTCAGGTGATAAACTGGGAAACAGCCAGGTATCTGAGCAGCAGATTTACATGGATAAACCGGGAACAGGACCTGGGCTTACCGGGCCTCAGGCAGGCCAAGCTCTCCTATGATCCTGATTTCCTGATAAAATTCATCACAGGCGATTTGAAAACCACTTTAGAAGGAGACGATCATGAGTAAGAAGCTTATCTTCCTGCTGGCCGTTTTGGGCACCTTATTGCTGACCGGTTGTGAATCCGGCAGCCATATACACATCGTAAACCGTTCCAATCATCCTCTGACTTACAAACTGAAGAGAGATCATAACTGGATTACTATCGGAGCAAATTCGGAACTTACTTTCTCTGTAGACACTGCCACCCAGAGCTTTCTGAGTGGAGACGTCACAGAAGAAGTATCTCTCTTTATGCAAGGAGAGACTTATCAGATATATAACTACAACACACTTGGCTACACGGATTCCACCAGGGTTACCGTGCAGGCCGGAAAGACTTATAACATTTACATCGATCCCAATCGAGCCTCAGTCAAGATCATCAACAACAGCCCCAGAAACATCACCAAGGTGGATATCTTCAAGCACAACGGAGTGACTCCGATGCGTCTGACCACTTTGGAAAACATTGCTCCGGGCGAATCCCGGAATTACCACGTAAATCATTCGATGCCAGTGGATGCCGGTGCAGAAATCTGGATTCCCACACCGGCTACAAACTTCTATTACTTTGCAGTGCTGACAGATGATGAAGACAATGAATACACTTATGGTTCGCAAGATACTGTGCTGTACAAAGACCAGCAATTTCTGATTAACTACACCGATGTGGAAAAATAACTTGATACAGGGAGCATAAATGAAACTCAGCAGAGCAATAGCGCTCATTATCATGCTGCTTGGCAGCTTCACACTCTTTGCCGCAATTGATCCGGCTTTGGCACCCAGTCCATTACCTCAGGACCCGGACGTTTTGAGTGGCACCCTACCCAATGGTCTTAAATACTTCATTCAAAGAAACGCTATCCCAGCCGGAAAGCTGGAGCTGCGTCTCTTTGTTAATGCCGGCTCAATCCTTGAAGATGAAGATCAGCTAGGTCTGGCGCACTTCACTGAACACATGCTCTTCAATGGCACCCGCAGTTTCCCCAAAGGCGCTATGCTTGAATTCTTGAATTCGGTAGGCATGGGCTTTATGAACGGCCTGAACGGCATGACCAGTTACGACTTTACCATGTACATGTTCAGTCTTCCCACAGAAGATAGAGCAGTGTTGGAACGTGGTTTTCTCCTGCTTTCAGAGATGGCGCATGCCGCCAGCTTCGAGCCTGAAGAATTGGAACGCGAGCGTGGCGTCATCATCGAAGAATGGCGCATGGGTCAAAATGCCGATAGCCGCATTCAAGATCAGATATCGGCAGTAAAATATGCCGGCAGTCGTTATGCAGAACGCTCTCCCATCGGTACTTATGAAGTGCTTAACACTTTCACACGGGAACAGATCATGCGTTTTTATCAGGATTGGTACCGCCCGGACCTCCAAACAGTGGTAGTGGTTGGCGATCTTGATCCTGAGATTATCCTTGCCATGTTAACCCGTCACTTTGGTCCCATTCCCGCCAGGGAGAATCCTCGTCCCCGCGAAATCTTTGGTGTGCCTTCTCATGAAGAATCCCGCGCGGTGGTGGCGACGGACCATGAACTGACCAATAACCGTGTCTTTGTGAGCTGGAAAAAAGAGCCCAGCAGTTTCCAGACAGTGGGAGACTTGTATTCTGATCTGCAACGTGAGATCTTCTACGGAATGATCAACAGCCGTTTGGCAGAGCTGTCACGTTCCGCCAATCCCCCTTTCTCCATGGGTTATGCTTTTGAATATTCCCAATCCCAGGCTGTGGACGAGATCAACCTCCTTGCTCAGATGGGTGAAACCCAATCACTCTCTGCCACTCAGGCCTTGCTTACAGAAGTTGAGCGCATCAGACGTTTTGGTTTTACCGAAGCTGAACTGGAGCGTAGCAAGATGAACGTCCTCCGGGGTTATCAGAGTGCTATGGCAGAACAGAATACCAGGCAGTCCGACCAGATGACTTGGGGCTTTTTCTCCACCGCTACTCGTGGCAGTGCCTACATGAGCCCCGAGCAGAGCTTTGCTTTGGCTAGCGCTCTGGCTCCTCAGGTGAGCCTGGAAGAATGTAATGCCATGATCGACCGTCTGATCGGCAGCCACAACCAGGTCATCTCCGTGCAGGGTGTGCAGAAAGAAGGTCTGAGCTATCCTGAACCGGAAGCCTTGCTTTCTTTGGCACAAACGGTGGAATCTGCCGAGCTCGAGCCTTATGCCGATACCAGTATTGACAGCCCTCTGATCGCTGAGCTTCCCGCTCCCGGTCAGATAGTATCCAGCACCACTTATCCCAGAAGCGGGATCAAGCGTTGGGTGCTTTCCAATGGCATCAATGTCTATCTCAAGCAGACCGATTTCCGGGCAGATCAGGTGGCAATCTCTTCGGTTAGTCCCGGTGGCCTTTCTCAGGTGGAGCCTGAATATCTCAATGCAGCCCGCTTTTTGCCATTCTACATTTCTGAATCAGGCTTGGGTGAATACAGTGTTACTCAGCTTGAGCAGTATCTGGCAGGGAAGCGAGTGGAAAGTAACCTGGATATCAGCCTCTACAATGAAAGCCTGAGTGGATCATGCTCTCCCCAGGATCTGGAAACCTGGTTTCAGCTTGCCTACCTGAGTTTCACAGCTCCCAGATGGAGTGAGGAAGATCTGGCTTCCATCAAAGTCCGGACCATTCCCTATTTTCTTAATCAGGGTTTGGATCCCGAAACTGTCTTCTTCGATTCTCTGATGGTGGTATCCCGCACTCCTGGGCCTTACAACGACGATCTTGATGCTCCGGCTCTGGAAACGGTTACCCTGGATCAATTGCGTCATGTTTATGAAGACCGCTTTGCCGATCTGGGCGAGACCAATTTTTACATAGTAGGCAATTTTGATGAGCAAGAGCTGCGCAATCATGTGCTTACTTATCTTGCCAATCTTCCCGCCACCGGCAGAAATGAAAAAGCCCGCGATATCGGGATGAGGCCGCTTTCCGGGATCAAGGAAGTTACTTTCCACAAAGGTGGAGACAACAAGAGCTACGTCGGTCTGATCAATACCGGTCTCAACACCGGTAATCCAGATCAGGTGGTGATACGAGATGCCATGGTGATGGTGCTGAACGAGAAGCTTCGCGAAAACATCCGGGAAGAAAGAAGTGGTGTCTATTTTGTGCAGAGCTTCTTGCGTCCCGAGCGCTTTCCCTATCCCTATTACACCATGCAGACCTTCATGTCCTGCTCGGCAGACCGGGTGGATGAGCTTTCCGGAGCGATTCTGGCCACTATAGACAGCCTTAAGGCCGGTCAGTTTGACGATTCCTATGTGGAGACTGTGAAAGCCACCTTGCAGCAAAGTTATAGGGATAGGATCAGGCAGAATAACTACTGGATATCCAATATCGCCTCTGCTGTGCAAAACCGCAGACCTATAGAGCTCTTTTTGGATCACCCCGAGCGTTATGCCAATATCTCCCGGGAAGGCATCACTGCTGCAGCCAGACGCTTCCTGAACGTGGATGAATCCCTCATCAAGCTGGTTATGTATCCAGAGGAGGAGAGTGGCGGGGAATAGCCCCTAAAGTCCGACCAAAAAGTTGGTCTGCCAATTCACCCCAAAGCCTCACTTCGTTCAGCTTCGGGGACCCCGATATCTCCGAATTGGCAGAGGGGGATAATATTGGTCTGCCAATCTCTGAATTGGCAGAAACCATCCCCAAGAGTATGAATCTTCTGAACTGCTATGAAGAGCTCTCCGAGCTCTGTGGCAAATCGGAGTTTGCCACACCAAAGACATTGGTCTGCCAATCTCCGAATTGGCAGAAACGAGAGCTATATATAGCAAAGAGTGAGTAAATGGATCAAGAGCTTATACGTTATTGGAGTCACGGACCTCATTATCAGTTCAGTGACTCCATAGTCTTTATTACCTGGAGATTGGCATTTACCCTTCCTCATAGGATCCTGGAGATGTTCAAAGAACTAAGTGTTAGCTCCTCCTCGGTTGTACAACAGTGGAGCTTGGATTCGATGAAGATGAATGACGTGTATCTCTATAACAGATTCATTGAGTACGACAGCGCTTTGGCATCATTTCAGAATCCCGGATTTTCCCTGAACGAGCCAGGAATTGCCAGTATTGTAGCTAACGCACTTCATTTCTACGAGGGTACACATTATGAGCTGCATTGCTACTGCGTTATGCCAAATCACATCCATCTATTGATCAGAGCTACCAAAAAGAGTAGCGATGAATACCACAGCATTGCAGATATAATTCGATCAATCAAGCGTTATACTGCTAATAAGATAAACAAACATCTTGGGATAAAGGGACAGGTCTGGAACCGTTTCTATTTTGATAGAGTGATCCGGGATATAGAGAGTTATGAACGTGTTGTTCAGTATACTATGATGAATCCTGTTAGGGCTAACTTGGTAAAAAGAGCTGAAGATTGGCGGGACAGCTACTGTAATCCGGGATTCTATAAGAGCTTGTAGGGATATTGGTCAGGCGAAGATATTGGTCTGCCAATTCACCCCAAAGCCTCACTTCGTTCAGCTTCGGGGACCCCGAAATCTCCGAATTGGCAGAGGGGGTTGATACTGGTCTGCCAATTCACCCCTTCTCCCTTCTAACTCCTA
>JAZHDE010000205.1:0-3059 GCA_036584515.1 Candidatus Cloacimonadota bacterium
CATGGCATCCGGGCTCCCCGTGCTTGCCACCGGCAAGTGGGGTCCCACCGAAATCATTACCAACGACCAGGATGGCTGGCTTTTTGATCCCGGCAAACCGGGAGATCTGGCTGCACATATTCACCGGATTCAGCAGCTTCCCGCTTCCCGTCTTCTGGAACTTGGCTCAGCCGCCCGTGCCACAGTGGAAAGCCGCTACGAGATTTCACTTGTCCAAAATCAGATCGATATTATTCTTGATAAGCTAATGAAAAAGAAGAACAAGGGGTAAAGATGATGAACAGCCTAAAGTATTATATATTGCCTTGCCTGGCCCTGATCCTGCTGGTTTCGGCATCCTGCTCGCGAAATCGTAACCGATTTGCCAATTTCGAAGAGCGAGGAATGTTTGAACAGCGCATCAAAATCCAGACCCTGCCCACCAAAGCCCGGATCTTCATCAATGAAGTGGAGATCGGAGAATCCCCTCTCACTTACCGGGTGCGCCATGAAGATAGCCGCATGCTCAATATCAAAGCAGTTCCCGTCTATCCCAACCAATACACTCAGAACATCTTTCTGATGGTCCCGCCCATCCCCAAAACCATGACCATCTACATGAATCATTACCCCGAAGACTACGATTTGCCCCAGGACAGAGCTTTCACCCCCCCTGCCAAACCAGAAGCTCAGGTGATCGTGCAGACCGAAACCCAAATCGATACGGTTTACATCCACCAGACCGAGACTCGCACCGAAATCCTGGCTTTACCCATCATCTATTTCGACACAGCACATTACGATATCAGAGCCGGAGAACGGGATAAGCTGAATCAGATCGTGCAGATCATGGAAAGCAATCCAGACTTGGATCTGGAGATCTATGGCTTTGCCGATCGCCGTTCCTCCGATAGCTACAACCTTCAGCTTTCGCTCAATCGTGCCAATTCCGTGCGGGAACACTTGATCTCTCTGGGCGTGGAACCCGAAAGACTGAGAGCTTTTGGCCACGGCAGAGTGAACCGCATCAGTCCAGAAGGTCCGGATGACGACCTGCAGCAAAACCGCAAGGTGAGCTTCGTTCTCAAATCCAGAGCTCAGTAAGTAGATGACGGAACAGCCCCAAGCCAGCATGGGCATTCGCAAGCGTATGCTCATCAATACCATGTCCAACTACGGTAAAATGATCCTGGGCATGGCGATCACCATCTTTCTCACCCGCATCCTCTTTCTGGGGCTCACCCGGGAAGAATATGGCTTTTGGGCTCTGCTCTGGAGCATCTTTGGCTATTCCCTGCTGCTGGATTTTGGCTTCGGTACCTCCATCCAGAAATATACCAGCGAATGCAGTGTGAGCCAGGATTGGGAGAAGTATAACCGCATCGTGAGCACCGTGTTCTTTAATTACTGTATCTTTGCCCTGTTGATTGCGGGCTTTACCATCCTCATGAGCTTCAACCTTACCCGGCTGTTTCAATTCAGTAATAGTGATCCAGATTATTTTCGCCGGGTTTTCCTGCTCTTTGGCTTTGGCTCCGCCCTGGCTTTTCCTTTTGGGTTCTACACGGAGATCCTGCGCGGCCTGCAGATGATGCACACCCGCAACCTGATCCAAATTTCCTTTACCACTCTGAACTTCGTGGGCATGGCACTCATGATCCATCTGAAGCTGAATCTCACCGGTATGGTCTTTGTGGCTCTGGGCACCAATATCTGTGCCAGCCTGGTGATGATGCTGGTGGTTCACCGCCTGATCCCCCGCTTCCGCATCCGGCTAAAGTATTACGATCTCAGCCTGCTGCGCTCCGTGATGGGCTTTTCCGTCTTTGCCTATCTCATCACTTTTACCAATGTGATCATTCTCAAGACCGATCAACTGGTGATCTCGCTCTTTGGCAGCGTGGCACTGGTGGCGGTCTATCAGATCTCTGTGCGTCTGGCGGAGACCTATCGTCAATTTTCTGCTCAGTTTCTGGACAATCTGGGGCCCGTTGCTGCCACGCTCTTTGCAGCAGGCAATAAATCCAAGCTGACCGAGGTTTTGCTGCAATCCAACCGCCTCATGGGCATGATCTCCAGCCTGCTTCTGATCCCACTCTTGGTCTATGTGAAACCCCTGCTCAAGCTCTGGCTGAATCTGGATCATACTGCCGGGCTGATCTGTGCAGTGATTCTGCTGCTTTCGATGTACACCCTGCTCTTTTTCCGCTCCTCTTCCGTCTATGTGCTGCTGATGTCCGGAGAACAGCGTATTCTGGCCAAGATAGCACTTCTGGAAGCAGGGTTGAACTTGGGACTCAGCATTGCCCTGATGCGCCTTCTGCCGGGGATTTTGGAAGCCTGGGGGGTTAACCTGCCGGATGCCTCCATCATTGGGGTGGCACTGGGGACTCTGCTGCCCAATCTGGTGCTGGCTTTCAGCTTCAATATCCCCAAAGCCTGCCGTTTTGCCGGGATCAAAGTAAGCCAGTACTTCCGTATTGTGGTGCTACGTACAGCTCTGACCACCGCTCTGGGCTTTGCGTTTGCCTGGGGACTCTACCGCCTTGCCTATCCCCAAAAGCTCATCACTGTACTGATTTACTCCGCCCTCACCGGCATCTTCTACCTGGCACTCAGCTACTTCATTGGCCTGGAAGGCTGGGAACGCAGCCAGGCACAGAACTTTATCCGCAGTAAACTCAATCGCAGGAGCTAGTAGCGATACCAGAAAGAAGACCATTGCCCAAGCTGTAAAACATGGCGAGTCTTAGGTTTCTTCTCCCTGCTCTGCGCATCGTCATGCCAGCGAAGGCTGGCATCCAGTACTTTTTATATCTCTGGTTGACAATATGATAGCACTATTCTTTCTACTGGATGCCAGCCTTCGCTGGCATGACGGCAAGTTCGAGCCTGTGTGAAAAGGAGCAGAATATCCCGAGGTTGCCAGGAAGTCCGGAACGAAGTGGAGGACGCTGAATATAGCCCCTTGTGGGCGAAAGAACATAGCGAGGGCGCGTAAGCCCCTCGTTGGGTAAACATAGGTAAGACTATTGAATAATTATCAGTTTTCAGGTAATGTCGCAGAAACACGACAGAGT
>JAZHDE010000206.1:0-3042 GCA_036584515.1 Candidatus Cloacimonadota bacterium
GCCTTGTTGTTGGAAGATCCCTCCACATACTCGGAGAAGAAGAGATCGGCAGCTTGAGCAAACGCAAAAGCGAAAATGCTCAGCAGCGACATAATAATAAGTGTTCTTTTTAGCATAAGTTACCTCACTTTTTCTAAAACTTGTAATGCACAGTATAAAAACGATCCTGCCAGCAGGATACTATCAGTTCTATCCAGTACCCCACCGTGACCGGGTATCAGATTGGAAGAATCTTTTACCCCGGTATGACGCTTAACCATTGATTCCAGCAAATCACCCAATTGACCCACAACTCCGGCAGCAACTGCCACCAGAATCAACTGAGTCAAACTGAGCAAGCGGAATCCACTTATATACATAATAAACACAATCAAAGCCGGGGCAAGAACTCCGGCAATGAAACCTTCCAACGACTTCTTGGGACTCACTGCAGTAAGGTTGCGATGCCTTCCCAGGCTCATACCAATGAAATATGCAGCAGAATCAACAATCCAAATCATCAGTACCATAACCAATAATATGAAGTCCTTGGGATAGTCAAGTCCTATTCTTGCAATCAGAGCCGGAATGACGCCCACATACAGCATCGCCCAAAAACTCACAAAGCTTCCGGAGAGCTCCTCATGCTGCTTCCAGCGAATCAGAGACGAGATCCCCAAAAGTAAAAACCCCACCCAAATCAGGCTCATATCCATGCTTCGGATAAACACCAAGGCTAGGTATATGGAAGGATTAAGCACCAAAAGCAGCTTGGGCAATTGCAAGCCCTTGGCGCACATCATTTGGTAAAACTCCATTGTCCCCAAGGCCGAAACCATTAGAAACATCAGCACCAAAGGCAGCCTGCCAAAGAACAGAGCCGCTATCAGGATTGGTATGAAGAATACCGAAACCCAGACTCTCTTGCTCAGTTCGCTCATTTGTTTACCACTCCCCCAAAACGTCTGCCCCGGTTTTGATAGTCCAGGAGCGCTTTTACCATCTCCACTTTATCAAAATCCGGCCACAATACTTCTGTGACATAAATCTCAGCATAAGCACTCTGCCAGAGCAGGAAGTTCGAAAGCCTCCGCTCTCCACTGGTGCGAATGATCAGGTCTGGATCAGGCTGTCCGGCAGTGTAAAGATAATCCTGCAGACTATCCGGTGTGAGGTCATCTATCAGCCCGGGATCCCTCTTCGCATCAACAAATAGCCGTTTGATTCCTTCGATGATTTCCAGGCGACCACCGTAGTTAAAAGCGATGTTGACCACCATTCCGGTATTCTTGTGAGTAAGAGCAGCCGTAGCATGAATCTCTTTCAGATAATCTTGAGTCAGATTCAGATCACTGCCAATGAAACGAACGTAGATATTCTGCTTATTGAGCTCCGGAATCTCCTTGACCAACCTCTCCTTCAGTAGCTTGAGCAATCCCTGCACTTCATCGGGAGGACGGTTCCAGTTCTCGGTTGAGAAGGCATAAAAGGTCAGATACTCCAGCTTGAGCTCCACACCCAGTTCCACCACTTCCCGGATGGACTTGGCTCCTGCCTGATGACCGTAGAGCCGGGGACGCCCCTTCCTCTTGGCCCAGCGTCCGTTTCCATCCATAATAATGCCTATATGGCGGGGAAGTTTCGCTATATCCAGCTCCGGAATCAACTTCTGATAAGCTTTCATTGTTTATCCTTGGCACGTTTTTTCAGCCAGGCATAGATGAAGCCATCCAGCTCTCCATTCATCACTTTCTCAGTATTGCCAATCTCAAAATTGGTGCGGTGATCCTTGACCATCTGGTAAGGTTGAAACACATAGGAACGGATCTGATTGCCCCAGCCGATATCGGTTTTGGTGCTTTCCAGATCCTGCTTCTCTTTGTTCCTCTGGTCTTCATAATACTGGTATAGACGGGATTTGAGGATAGCCATAGCTTTATCTTTGTTCTGGATTTGGCTGCGTTCGTTTTGACAGCTCACCACGATGTTGGTGGGTAAGTGCGTGATGCGCACGGCAGAATCCGTGGTGTTAACATGCTGTCCACCTGCCCCACTGGCTCTATAGGTATCTATCTTCAAATCTTTGGTATCAATCTCGACTTCGATGTCGTCATCAAACTCCGGATACACAAAGATTGAAGCAAAGGAAGTCTGCCGCTTGCCCTGGGAATTGAAAGGAGAAATGCGTACCAAGCGATGAATTCCGATCTCCGCTTTGAGCATACCATAAGCAAAGCTTCCGCTGACTTCTGCAGTTACACTCTTGATCCCGGCTTCATCCCCGGAGAGGTAATCGATGATGGTAAACTTGAATTTATTGGTCTCCGCCCAGCGGGTGTACATGCGCAAGAGCATCTCTGCCCAATCCTGGGCTTCAGTACCACCGGCTCCGGCGTGAATGGTGAGAACTGCATCGTTAAGATCATAAATATCATTAAGATAACACTCAATCTCCGCTTTTTCCACAAACTCTTTCACCTCAGCCAGTTGAACCACTGCTTCTTCAAACAGTTGCTCATTGAAATCCTCTTCCAGCAGCAGCAGATAGGTTTCCAGATTGTCCTTCTGATTATCCAGAGCCTTAATATGCGAAATCTGATCCCGCGCCTGGCTCAGAGCTTTGGTGATCTTTTTGGCGTTGGACTGATCGTTCCAGAAACCGGGAGCGTTTAACTGCTCTTCCAGCTCCTCAGCCTGTTTAGTCTTGGATTCGAGGTCAAAGTAACCTCCGAATCTCGTCTATTTGTTCGGTGAGTTCGGCAATTTCTTTTTTGAAGACTGGGTATTCCATCTATCGTCCTTGTGTGTATAAATTTTCCTTAACTCAGTGTAGCAAACTTCTACCGGGCTTACTGTTCAGAAAGCAGTAAAATCAAGAGTGCTAGCATATTAGTCCTAGTGTGAAACTGTCTTACGGAATGCTGCATTTCGTCAAGAGATTTATCCACAAAGACATGACTTCGGGCAGGATATGACAACAAAAGACCATTACACATACCGGACTGGCCACTGGTCACTCCCCCATGTCTCCCGGAGTCTTCGCCGAGTCTTGCAGGACTCTTC
>JAZHDE010000207.1:0-3035 GCA_036584515.1 Candidatus Cloacimonadota bacterium
TTCATCTGCGGGAAGAGTATCACTTCCTTGATCGAGTCGTTTTCGGTGAATAGCATTACCAGGCGATCGATCCCGATGCCTTGTCCACCCATGGGCGGCATGCCGTATTCGAGGGCTTCCAGGAAGTCTTCATCCACCACATTGGCCTCGTCATCGCCCAAAGCTCTCAGAGCAGCCTGAGCTTCCAGGCGTGCTCTCTGATCCAGGGGATCATTGAGTTCGCTGAAGGCGTTGGCAAATTCATTGCCGGCGATAAAGAGTTCAAAGCGGTCGGCAAGCAGAGGATTATCCGGCTTGGCTTTGGCCAGAGGCGAGATCTCTTTGGGGAAATCGCAGACAAAAGTGGGCTGAATCAGTTTGGCTTCCACAAAGTGTTCAAAGAGCAGTGCAATCAGCTTTCCAGGACCCGATCCAGCCGGAATCTCCAGCTTATGCTGCCGGCAAAAAGCCAGGAGCTTCTCTTCGTCCCAATCAGCAAAGTCCTGTCCCGTGTGCAGAGAGACCAGCTCAGTCATTGAGGCTCTGGTCCACTCTCCGGTGATATCCACTATTGAGCCGTGGTATTGATAGCTATCTTTACCGATCACATCCCGGGCCAGATGCTTGAAAAGTCGCTCACAGATATCCATCATGCCATTCAGATCTGAATAAGCCTGATAGAATTCCATCAGAGTGAATTCCGGGTTGTGAGTGCGGTCCATACCTTCGTTGCGGAAGTTTTTACCGATCTCATAGACACGCTCATAGCCGCCAACAATAAGCCGCTTAAGATAGAGCTCCGTGGCTATTCTGAGATAGAGATCCACATCCAGAGTATTGTGATGTGTCACAAAGGGTCTGGCATTGGCTCCGCCATAAAGCGGTTGCAGAGTGGGCGTCTCCACTTCGATATAGCCAAGATCATCCATAAACCTGCGTATAGCAGAGATGAGGCGGGAGCGCTTTTCAAAGGTCTTGCGGTGTTCGGGATTGAGCAAGAGATCCAGATAGCGCTTGCGATAACGCAGCTCGATATCGGCAAATTCATCGTAGCGAACCGTCTTGCCATCCACTTGCTTCTCTTTTACGGCAGGCAGAGGACGAAGGTTCTTACTCAAGAGTTCCAGATGGCTGACCTTGATGGAATACTCACCGGCTTGGGTGTTGAACATAGTCCCGGTAACCTGAATGAAGTCTCCGGCATCGCAAAGCTTGAAGAGCTCGTAGTTCTCCACGCCCACCAGATCCTGTTGAACGTAGATCTGAAGCTTGCCGCTGTCGTCTTCCAGATTGCCAAAGCCCAGCCTGCCCTGACGGCGCATTGCCACCAGACGGCCTGCCAGAGTAACATTCCGCTCTTCAGCCAGCCAGGCATCTCTGTCCGTCAAGACTTCCGCAACCTTATGGCTGCGTGAAGACTCGATGGGATACGGCTCTATTCCGAGCGCTTTGATCTTCTCAAGCTTTTCTTTGCGAAGCTTGACCAATTGGTTCAGGTTCGGCTGCATCTATTTCTTTATAAATCTTTGAAAGGATTGTCGCTATCGATCTTCTGATTGGCATACTTACGCCATTCTTCATCGGAACGGGAGCGTCCACCACCACGACGGTTGTTATCCCGGGGCGGGCGGCTAGGATCGTATTGTCTGGGTTCTCTGGGTTGATCGTTGTACTGACGCTGTTCGATCACTTCATCCGGACCGCGGTCGATATAATCCAGGGTAATCCTATGATTATCCCGATCCAAGGCTGTAACCTTCATGGTTACTTTGTCTCCGGATTTGAAGTTATCAGTCTTGCGCACTCTGGATCTGGGCAGAAGGCCGGTGACGCCATCGGCTATGGAGATAAACACTCCGAAGTTTGTGGAGCTTTCAACGATACCTTCAAAGGGAATCTCGATCTGTACGACTTCGTCTATCTTTACCCAAGGATCTTCCTGAAGAGCTTTCAGGGAAAGGGATATCTTTTGAGTATCCATGTCTATCCGGAGGATCTGAACCTGCACAAAATCACCTTCCTTGAGCATTTCACGAGGATGGGAGATATTGCGGTTGCGGCTGATCTCGGAGACGGGAATAAGGCCTTCCACGCCGGGCTTAAGCTCAGCAAAGGCCCCAAAATTGTGAAGACGCAGAATGCGGCAGTTTACCACATCGCCTTCTTTGAGATCTGTCATGGCTGCAGTAAAGGGATTGTCCTGCAAGGCTTTCATGGAAAGAGAAATCTTCTCGCCCTTGATATCAAGAACTTTTACTTCCACTTCCTGATTGGCTTTGAGAACGTCCTGAGGCTTGATCACGTGGAGCCAGGAAATCTCGGAAACGTGCATCAGACCTTCCACTCCACCCAGATCCACAAAAGCGCCAAAGCCGGTCATGCGAACGACTTTGCCCGTGACTGTGGAGCCAATGGTGAGCTTGGAAAGGGCTTCTGCTCTGTTTTCAGCATCAAGTTTGTCTGCCAGTTGGCGGTGAGAAACCACAACCCGGCGGCAGTTTTCTGAGCATTCAATAATCAGGAAATCCAGAGTCTTTCCAATGAAGACGCTTCCGTCTTCCACGGAATGAGTGGAAATCTGAGAGATGGGACAAAAGGCTCTGGCGCCAAGGATATCGACATTGAATCCACCCTTGGTGACGGAATAGACCTTGCCCTGCACCGGCATCTTCTTGTCATAAGCATCACGGATGGATTCTTTGTCCATGTGCTGCTTGGTCAAGCTTTTACCGATCACAAAACCCTGATCATTCTGATCGACGATGTAACCCTTGAGGTTATCGCCAACCGCTAAACTCAGAACACCTTTTTCGTCGCTGTATTCACCGATTTCTGCATAGGCATCAAACTTGCCACCGAGATTTACAATGATGTAATTCTCGTTTATGCTGGCGATCGGGGCTTCGACGACGTCGCCTTTTTTAAATTCTGTTGTGTTTTGAAAGGATTCTTCGAGCATGCGAAGATATTCTTCTTTCAGTTCTTTCATTGCAGCTTTGCTGCCTGTTTCACGCACCTTGTCTGACATAAGTAACTCCTAACGACTTTTCAAAGTG
>JAZHDE010000208.1:0-3032 GCA_036584515.1 Candidatus Cloacimonadota bacterium
CATGATTAAAGCTGATAGCTTTCCTTCTAATCCTGAAATCCTTAAATCCTTGTTAGATACCTTTAGTTCTCAGCTTCACACTGATCCTCTGTTCACTGTTCGCTGTTCTCTGTTCATCAATGAGGCGGTACGGCGACCGCCTCTACCAAGAAAGCATTGACAGAAACTTGGGACACGTATTTTTGCACAAAAAGCTTGCATATTTAACACGATGGAGTATAGAGCATGAAAAAGATTCTGATTCTGGGAGCAGCCGGACAAATTGGTTCCGAACTAATCCCCTTCCTGAGAAAGACTTATGGCGATAGCAACGTAATCGCTTCTGACCTGCACAAGAACCTGCCTTGCGAAACGCTGGAGAGCGGTCCTTTTGAAATCCTGGACGCTCTGGATGGCAAGAGCATGAACGACCTGGTCGCAAAGTATGGCATCGATACTATTTTTAATCTAGTGGCAGTGCTTTCCGCCAAGGGTGAAGCAGACCCTGTATTGGCATGGAAGATCAATATGGGAGCTCTCTTTAATGCATTGGAGATCTCCAGACAGACCAAGGGTGCAGTCTTTACACCGAGTTCGATCGGAGCCTTTGGCAAGACCACTCCTCAGGATCAAACGCCTCAGGATACAGTGATGCGTCCAGGAACCATCTACGGCATCTCCAAAGTTACCGCAGAACTCCTGGGAGACTATTATCACAGCAAGTTTGGCGTGGATGCACGTGGCCTCAGATACCCAGGCATCATCTCAAACGTCACCCTGCCAGGTGGCGGCACCACAGACTACGCTGTGGAGATCTATTACGAAGCTTTGCAGAATAGATCTTATACCAGTAATCTCGCTGCAGGAACCTATCTGGATATGATGTATATGCCTGATGCACTTCGTGCAGCAGTTGAGCTGATGGAATGCGATCCTGGCAAGCTGATTCACCGCAATTGTTTTAATGTGACTGCTATGAGCTTTGATCCCGAGGGAATCGCTGCTTCCATCCGTAAAGTCATGCCAGACTTTAAGCTGGATTACAAAGTTGATCCCATCAAGCAAGCCATCGCAGAAAGCTGGCCAAATTCGATGGACGACAGTGCTGCCAGGGCAGAATGGAACTGGGCACCGCAGTTTGATTTGGACAAGATGACAGAAGATATGTTTGCCAAGCTCAGCCTTAAACTCGGTAAGCAGGTCTGAAGATGCTAAAGGTTGGAGTCGTTGGAGTTGGCCATCTGGGTCAACATCATGCCCGTAAGTTCCAAACCATAGAAAACTGCCAGATGGTGGGCATCTATGATGCCAAGCCAGAACGCGCTGCAGAGATCTCTGAAAAGCTGGGGGTGAAGAGCTTTGCCAGCTATGATGAACTGCTGGATGCAGTTGATGCCATAGACATTGCTGCCACAACCACCTATCACTACGCTCTGGCCAAGCCTGCTCTGCTCAAGGGCAAACACATCTTCCTGGAAAAGCCCATCACCTCAGAGCTGTCTCAGGCTCAGGAACTGATGGAGCTTGCCAAAGCCCAAAACCTGAAGATTCAAGTGGGGCATATTGAACGCTTC
Organism: Candidatus Cloacimonadota bacterium; assembly: GCA_036584515.1. Lineage (GTDB taxonomy): Bacteria > Cloacimonadota > Cloacimonadia > Cloacimonadales > Cloacimonadaceae > PHBP01. The sequence goes on from JAZHDE010000208.1 coordinate 1,554, forward strand.
AATCCTGTGATCCTGGCAGTGGAAGAGCAAATCAAAGACCCCATGTTTATCGAGTCGCACAGGCTTTCCACCTTTCATCACAGAGGCACAGACGTGCCTGTGGTGCTGGATCTGATGATTCATGATATAGACCTGATATTGGACTTTGTGAAGAGCCCTATCAAACAGATACATGCCAGTGGGATAGGGATTCTGACGCCCAGCATCGATATTGCCAATGCACGTTTGGAGTTTGAGAACGGAGCTATCGCCAACGTCACCTCCAGCCGTGTGTCTCTGAAGCAGGAACGCAAGATCCGCTTCTTCCAGAAGGATGCCTATTTCTCCATGGACTTTGTGGCGAAACAGGTGACCATCGTTCGCAAGTCTCCCAATATCCTGACCCTTCTGCCTCGAATCATGGCAGGCGATCCCAGCCTCAAAGCAGAAGAGCTGGTGGATACTCAGCTTCTGAACGTCGCAGACAGTGCCAAAGATGCTTTGCAGATGGAACTGGAATCTTTTGTTGACAGTATTCTCAGGGATAAAAAGCCTGTAGTTGATGGTGAAGCTGGCAGCAGAGCACTGTCCGTGGCTCTGGAGATCATCTCAATCATCAACAGCCAGATCAAGAACAAACTCTAAGGAAGTAAGACAATGTCCACGATACTCGTAAAAGATATTGAAAGATACATAGGCACAGAAGTGAGCCTGCAAGGTTGGGTTCGCAATATCCGCCACAGCGGTAAGCTGCTCTTTATCATCTTTCGGGATGGGAGCGGTGAGTTGCAGACAGTGGCTTTCAAGCCCGACTTGGGTGAAGAAGCCTTTGAGATAGCCAAACGCCTCACGATCGAAAGCTCTGTGAAGCTCAGTGGAGTGCCCAAGCTGCATCAGAAGCTGGAAGGGCAGTTTGAACTGGCAATCAGCAAGATTGAACCTGTGCAGATTGCAGAGGATTATCCCATCTCCAAGAAAGAGCATGGGCCGGACTTTCTGCTTTCCAACCGCCATCTCTGGATCAGAGCTCCCAAACAGTGGGCAATCCTGAGGGTGCGTCACACCGTATATTATGCTATCTGTGATTTTCTGAACCAAAACGATTTCTTCCGCTTTGATTCTCCCATCCTCACCCCCAATGCCTGCGAAGGCACCACCACACTCTTTGATCTGGATTACTTTGATGAAGGCAAGGCCTATCTCTCTCAATCCGGACAACTCTATCTGGAAACAGGGATCATGAGCTTGGGCAGAGTCTATGACTTTGGTCCTGTCTTCAGAGCGGAACGCAGCAAGACAAGAAAGCATCTCACCGAGTTTTGGATGATGGATGCTGAAGCTGCCTACGTGGAGCACGATGAAAATATGCAGATCCAGGAAGACCTGATTCGCCATGTGATTCGCACCGTGCTGGAGAAATGTGCTAAGGAACTGCAGATATTAGAAGCGGACTCGAAAAATCAATAAAGCTCGTTATTATTCGCGCAATTATTTCAGCCC
>JAZHDE010000209.1:0-15874 GCA_036584515.1 Candidatus Cloacimonadota bacterium
ATCAATAGCAGATAAATACAGACACTCCAAAGTCCGGTTCTATTGCTGCTTCCGGGCTGAGGAGCAGGATTAACTGAAGAAAACGAAAAATACATAGTAGCATGGAGGATTATATGCTGCAAGGTTCATTTGTTGCACTGATTACGCCGTTTAAGAACGGAGATATCGATTATATCGCTCTGGAAAAACTGATCAACCTGCATCTGGAAGCAGGTACACATGGCATTTTGCTGTTGGGAACCACAGCCGAGACTGCCGCTTTGGCTTCCGACGAGAAAGAAGCGCTCTTGCGTTTTGCTATCCAGAAGATCAATAAAAGGGTTCCGGTCATGATTGGCACAGGCACAAACAACCTGCATCAGAGTATCGCCAATACCAAGAGAGCCAAAGAACTGGGTGCCGATTATGCCCTGGTGATCACTCCCTACTATATCAAACCCACTCAAAACGGTATGTATGAGTACTTCAAGACTATTGCAGCCAAAGTGGATATCCCGATCGTGATCTACAACGTTCCCGGCCGCACCAGCATCAATATCAACGCCGCCACCACTATCAAACTCGCTCGCGAATGCCCCAATATTATCGGCATCAAAGAAGCCAGTGGCAACCTCGTGCAAGCCACGGAGATCATCCGCGACGCTCCGGAAGGCTTTGTGCTGATGAGCGGTGAAGATGCCCTCAATATGCCTCTGCTTGCCATCGGGGCCAAAGGAACGATTTCTGTGACTGCCAATGTGGCTCCCAAGCTGATGAGCCAGCACATGGAAGCCTGCCTCCGGGGAGATTTCAAGCTGGCAGCCAAACAGCACGCAGAGCTACTGCTGCTCAATAACACCATGTTTATCGAGACCAATCCCATTCCCGCCAAAGAAGCCCTGGCCCTGATGGGCTATATTGAGCCCGAATTTCGCCTGCCCATGTGCCGGTTGATGAGCCAGAATCTGGAGAGCCTGAAAACTGTATTAAAAAGTTACGACCTGATCTAGGAGTTTAATCCACAATGAAAAAATCCATGCACGGCTTCGAGCTGACCAGAAGCCAAGAAATTGCCGAAATCAAAGCCACAGCCCATTTCTTCGCGCACCGGAAGAGTGGTGCGGAGATAATGTATCTGGAGTGCGACGACGCCAATAAGGTCTTTTGCATTACTTTCATGACCGTCCCGGAAGATAGCACAGGATGTCCTCATATCCTGGAGCACTCCGTTCTCAACGGCTCCCGGAACTTCCCTTCCAAAAACACTTTCAACGAACTCCTCAAGGGTTCACTGCACACCTTTATCAATGCTATGACAGGTGCGGATATGACCTTCTACCCGATCGCCAGCACCAATCAAAAGGACTTTCAGAACCTGATGCGCACCTATCTGGATGCGGTGTTCTTTCCCAATGTCCGTACCGATAAGAGAATCTTTCTGCAGGAAGGCTGGCATTATGAGCTGGAATCTCCCGAGGCAGAGCTCGGTGTTCGTGGGGTGGTTTACAATGAGATGAAGGGAGCTTATTCAAGCCCTGAAAGACTGATAGGTTTTTACAATGAACAAGCTCAATTCCCAGATAGCCCCTATGGCTACGAAAGTGGTGGTGATCCGGAAGTGATACCCCAGCTATCCTACGAGAAGTTCATAGCTTTCTGGGAAAAGTACTACCATCCCTCAAACAGCAAAATCTTCCTTTATGGAGATCTGGATATAGAGGAAAATCTGGCTTTGATCAATAATGAATATCTGTCCCAGTTTGATCAGGCTTCAGCCTGTGAGCGCCCCGCTCTGCAAAAGCCTTTTGAGCAGACCAAAAGGGTGCACAAATTCTATCCGATTGATCAAGACAGGAGCACTGAAGGGCTATGGTATCTGAGCCTGAACTTTAGCTATGGTCACATCTCAGACTACTATCAGACTTATGCCTTTGCCTTACTGGCAGATTTCTTGCTCAATAGTACTGCCTCCCCTCTGAAGATTCTGGTTCAAAACAGCGGCCTGGCAGAAGAATCCAGTAGTTACGTGGCGACCACCTGCCTGCAGCCCACAATGTCCATGACCTTTAAGCATGTGAAAAAGGACAATCTGGAGAAACTGGAAGCACTGGTGATGGGCGAGCTAAGAAGACTGGCCACAGAAGGCTTTGACAAGAAGCTCCTGGAGGCGAGTATCGCCCACGTGGAGTTCCAGCTCAGAGAAGCTCAATCCCGCATGCCCAAGGGCTTGATCCACCAGTGGGTAATGGCAGAATCATGGCAGATGGGCTACGACCCTATCAAAGCAATAGCATTTGAAGCCTTATTGGTTGAGCTGAAGAGAGGCCTGACAGAGCCCTATTATGAGAAGCTTGTTCAAGAAGCGCTATTGGATAATCCACATTCTTCGGTGGTGGTGCTCGAACCCAAGCCAGGGATGAACATCGAACTTGAAGCAAAGCTCATAAAAGAGCTGGCAGACTATAAAGCCGGACTGAGCAGTGCGGAGCTTCAGGAACTGGTGAAGCAAACTCAAGACTTACTTGAGTATCAGAACACGCCCGATAATCCTGAAGACCTGCAGAAAATCCCGGTGCTGAGCCTGGAAGACATTGATCCCAAACAGGAAGAGATTCCCCGGGAAATTCAGTTTAGGGACAACTATAGCCTGCTGCGGCATCCTCAGCCCACAAACGGCATCGCCTATCTGAAGCTTTATTTTGACCTTTCCCATGCCAGCGAGGAAGACATGCCCTGGTTGAAGCTCTATTGCAGCCTGATGGGACTTCTGGATACAGAGAATCATAGCTTTGCAGATCTCTCCAATGAGATTGATATCAATACTGGAGATATCAGCCTGGGCTTGAGCTTCCTGAGCGACTACGACGATCCAGATCTGATTCACAAGTTCATGGTGCTCTCCGGTAAAGCAGTAAAGACCAAGTATCCCAGGATGCTGGAATTGATGAAGGACTATGCTCATCTTCCGGTCTTTACGGACACTCAGCGGATCAAGACCCTGATCCGCCAAAGCAAGGCCAATTGGGAATCCTACATCCTTCAAAGCGGAATGTCTGTGGCTTATACACGGATGCTCTTGCCTTTATCGCAGCTTCATCACTTCAACGATCTCACCGGCGGACTGTCCTACTTCCACTTCCTCTGTGACTTGGAAAAGAATCTGGACGCCCGGATGCCCGAGATTGTGAAGAATATGCAGACCATAAAGGATGCATATTTTACTCGTCGTGATCTCCTGATCAGCCTGACTGCTGAAGCTGAGATGCTGGATGAGCTGATTCCTGCTCTGGATGAGTTTAGCTCCTCAATCCCGCTTCTAGAGCCGGAAAAGCTGGATCTGGTCTTTGTGGGCAAGGAAGTTAATGAAGCCATCTCTGCTCCTGTGAAAGTGCAGTTTGTCGCCAAGGGCGGAAATTTCTTCCGCAAGGGCTTCTCCTTCACCGGAAAGCTTTGGGTGCTCAGAAACTTGCTGCACAACGATTTCTTGTACAAAGAGATCCGGATGAAGGGTGGTGCCTATGGCTTCACCTGCAGCTTCACCACTGCGGGACATCAGTATTTTGCCTCCTATCGAGATCCAAACCTGGTGGAGACTCTGGATGTTTACGACCAGGTCGCGGAATATCTGAGACATTATGAAGGCTCCGAAGATGAGATTCTGAGGTGCATTATCGGCACCATAGCAGCATTGGACTATCCCCTAAGCCCGGAACTGAAGGGTAGCAGGTCTACCGAGGATTATATCACAGGCTTCTCTTATGCCGATCGGCAACAGATCAGATCCGAAGTTCTGGATACCAAGCCGGAAGATATCAGAAGCTTTGCTCCCATGATCGAATCCCTCATGGAAAAGAACCACTATGCCGTCTTTGGCAGTGAACAGAAGATCATGGAAAACAAGGCTATCTTCGACGTAATCACTCCTGTATTCAAGGCCTGATGAAACAAAAAGACAAGAAACGCAGCACCAGAAGCACGGGTAAGCTTACACAGCTAAACTTTCCGGATCTGGATGTTTTGGACGATCTGGAAGTAGATTCCGGATATAAGGCACGTCGCGTTTCACACAAGAGTTCCACTTCCTTTAAACAGGGCATGAAGCTGGAAAGAGGCAGAATCCGGGAGATCAAATCCAACTACTCCAACATAGTGGAACTCGGAGACAAGGAGGTGACGGCCTCTCTGTCCGGAAGAATCAAGCAGTTTCAGTATGAAACGCATATTCTCTGCAGCGTGGGAGACTATGTGGAGGTGGATACATCCAACGCTCCGGATTATCGCATTGAGCAGATCTTGCCGCGCAGAAACACGCTCTCCCGCTACACTGCCGGGTCTTATCAGAAACAGGTGATCGTTGCGGCCAATATCGACCAGGTAATCATCACAGTGAGTTGGCGTGAGCCGCTCATCAAGCCTGGCTTGATCGATAGATATCTCTGCATTGCCGAGATCGACGGGCTACAACCTGTAATCTGTATAAACAAGATCGATCTCTGCGAATATGAAGAGGATGTGGAAGAACTGACGGCATATTACAGGCAACTGGGAATCAAGGTACTGCTCTGTTCCACAGTCTCGGGCAGAGGTATGGAAGAGCTGCGTGAAGCTCTGAAGGATAAGGACTCCGTGTTTTCCGGACAATCGGGCACGGGGAAAAGCTCGCTGATCAACTATCTGGAGCCGGATTTGAATCTGGCCACAGGGGAAGTGAGCAGCTTCAACGAGAAAGGCAGGCACACCACCACTCAGGCAGTGCTCCTGCCCTGGAGCTTTGGCGGTCATCTGCTGGACACTCCCGGGATCAAGACGGTGAACTTGCATTCAGACAGCAAGAAGCTCATCCCTTCTGTGTTCCCGGGTTTCAAGGATCTGGCTGCCAGGTGTAAGTTCAGCGATTGCACTCATACTCACGAGGAAGATTGTGCCGTGCTGGATGCTCTGGAAGAGGATAAGATACCAATCGAGCGCTACGACTCCTACGTGCGCATATATGAGTCTCTATAGATGAAATGTTTTGGACTCTTTATTCATCATAAGCTCAGAGATTCTCAGAGCGTTTTTGAGCTGCTGGATCATCTCCGCAAGAGCTATGGCTACACATTTGTGGGAGATAGCGAGCAGGAAAGCCTGCTGCCGGAATTTGTGAAGTGTTTTGACTGGTCCTCCGGCAAGGTGAGCGGAATAGACGCCATCCTCGTCTTTGGAGGAGATGGTACTATTCTGAGAGCCAAGAAACTGGCTCTGGCCACCGGAGCACCCCTGCTGGGGATCAATCTGGGCTATCTGGGCTTTCTCTCTGAAACTACTTTGGCGGAGATCCAATCCTCTCTGGAAACCTTGGTCAAGGGCAAGTACAAGCTTCTCACCCGCATGCTGCTGGACGCCAAGGTGCAAAGAGGGAAAGACAGGGCTTACCAGGGTTTGGCTTTGAACGATGCAGTGATCTACAAAGCAGCAACTCCCCGCTTGATCAATGTGCGTCTCTTCAATAACAAACGTTATGTCTTTGATGCCCGCTGCGATGGCTTTATCGCCTCCACCCCGACAGGCTCCACTGCCTATTCTCTGGCAGCAGGAGGACCGATCCTTGATCCCGAGATGAACGCTCTGATCCTGAGCCCCATCAATCCACACCTTCTGAGTGTACGTCCCATGGTCTTCCAGGCCCAGGATAAGCTGATGATGAGAGTTTACAACATGGATGAACCTGCTTGCTTGCAGATTGATGGAGTGAATTCCCTGTATCTGGAAGAGCAGGATGAGATCCACGTGACTGCTTCTTCGCAGACTGTTAGCTTTATCAAGCTTTCGCAACGCAGTTTCTACCGGATTCTGCGTACGAAGCTACACTTGGGCAAGTAGATGCTTAACGAGCTTTACATCCGGAACTACCTCTTTGTAAGTGAACGCCGCCTGAGCTTCAAAGCCGGCATGACGGTGATCTCTGGCGAAACCGGAGCAGGTAAATCCATCCTGGTTGGCTCCATTGCTTTGATCTTTGGAGATCGCACAGCAGAGCTTGAACCATTTAACCCGGAAGAACCCATCTATCTGGAAGCTACTTTTGATGAGCTTCCGGCAGAGCTCAGAGAACATCTCCACAATCAAGGTTATTCCGATACAGAGGAACTTGTCCTGGCCCGGGAATATACCAAGGCCGGGAAGTCTATCTATTTCCTCAATGGCAGAAAGGTGGCGCAGTCACTGCTCAAAGAGCTCAAAGGCTATCTGGTGGATTTTCATCACCAAAGGGATCAGCAGAAACTCTTGAATCCCGAGTATCAACTGGAAGTCCTGGATAACTACGCCGGCTTGGATAACGAGCGGGATGAGTATTCTGAACTGTACAGAAAGCTAAAAAGAGATCTTGGGCTCCTGACCGAGATGAAGAAGCGGGAGGAACGGGACAAACAGCTCCGGGAACTCTATCAATACCAATTTGAGGAGCTGGACAAAGCACAGCTCAAAGCCGGAGAAGACAAGCTTCTGCAGGATGAATTCGAGCTTCTCACCCACTCTCTGGAGATCACTCAGCAGGCAGCATCCGCAGCAAGTGAGCTGAACTTCTCCGATGCCAGTATCTACGACCAGCTTCGCTCCATCCTGGCACGTTTGAGCAACTATGCCTACCTAGATCCTCGTCTGAAACAAGCCTGTGAAGCCCTCGGTGAGGCGCAGCTCAGCATCCAGGAAGCTTCCAACCTTCTGGAAGAGACGTCCACAGGGTTAAATCAGGATCCGGACAGGCTAGATAAGATACAGCACAGGCTGGATCTGATTAATGGCCTGCTTTACAAACACAAGGTTCGTTCCATTGATGAGTTATTGAAACTCTTTGAAGAAAGACAAGCCCAACTAAACGGCATGGATGACAATAGCAAGCAGATTATTGAGCTGGAAAACAGCCTTGAGTCAGAGTATCAGATTCTCCTAAAAAAAGCCGAAACATTGAGCCAGAAACGCAATCTGGCTGCAGAGAAACTTGCTTTCGAAGTAGTTGAACAAACCCGCAAGCTATCCATCCCCAAAGCCGAGATAAAAATTAGAATTGACAAAAAAGCTACTGATGAATTGAGTATTCAGAAGGGATTAGCCGTTTTGGACACAACAGGAAAGGATGAAGCACAAGTTCTCTTTTCTGCCAATCCCGGTGCCAGCCTCAAAGCTTTGGCAGCGGTTGCTTCCGGTGGCGAACTCTCCAGAGTGCTTCTGGCGGTGAAAAGCGTACTTTCAGAAAGGCTTAGTCCCCGCCTGATGATATTGGATGAGATAGATGCCGGAATCGGTGGCAAGACTGCCGAACAAGTCGCAGGTTTTATCTGCAGTTTGAGCGCCAGGCATCAGGTGCTGTGCATATCCCACTTGGCTCAGATTGCAGTTTTTGCCGATCAGCATCTGGCCATCGAAAAGCAGAGCCAGGCAGGCAAAACAGTAGTCGTCATCAACGAGTTGATGAATGAGCAAAGACTTAGTGAGATCGCAAGAATGCTTTCAGGAAGCATAACGGAACTATCCCTGCTACACGCAAAAGAATTGATAGAACATAGAAGAGGTAATGAATGAGCAAAGGAAAAAGTAAACACCGGGTAAAAGGTCTGGCAGTTTTTATAGTTTTATTGGCATTGGTCTATGGAGCGTACAAGGTTTACAAATCAGGGGGCAGCAAAGACCCTCAGGATACCAGAAACTCTGATGCAATCTTCAGAGACACCTCCTGGATGTATAAAACTAAGCTGGTGATGCTCAGTGGCGGACCCGCCAAGCTGGCCCAGATAGCTCAAGCCTTGAATCAGGCTACCACCGAGCGAGAAGTGCACAGCCTTGAATCAGGCAGTGCCGGAACCTATATTGTGAAGGTTCCCAATGATGCTATCCCCGAACTGAAGGCCAAGCTGGATAGCTTTGGCACCAGGCTCAGCAGCGAGACATACACAGATTCCACCCTTGTTTCCACCAATCTGGAAGCGGAAAACCGCAGATTGGAATCCTATCAAAATGAATGGAATACACTTGATGCCATAAGAATGCGTTCCGAAGTGGAAAACCGTCGCATGGATAACCTCAATCGCCTGATCTCCCATACTCAGGACAAGATTCAGAGGCTCGAAGCTGCAGATAAGACACTGCTCTACGTTGTTGTCAAGCCTGCGGGTGGCAGTGGCGGCTTCACAAGCCAATTGAAGCTATTCGTCAAAAACTTCTTCTACGCCCTCATTGGACTCTGTCTGGCTGTGCTGGTGGCCTATTTTGGTACCCGCCTGCTCATCACACTCTTGGCAATGTTGGGAGTCAAAGGCTTTGGTCTGGACAACATCTTGCAGAACTACAGCTATGGTTCCTATAGTAAATATGGTGGTTACAATTCCCGCTATTCCTACGGATATGGTGACAAAAACCGTAAGGTTAAACGCGTCTACAAAGACAGCCGCAGTGATTCGGGAGATCAAAAAGAAGACTCCAATTGATAAAGGAGCTAACATGAGCTTTCAAGCCTGGCACGTTTGGATGGCCTTGGGGATATTATTTACCATAATAGAGATAATGGACCCGGCTTTCTTCTTCCTTTCCTTTGCAATCGGTGCAATAGTAACAGGTCTGCTCAGCTTCTTCCCTCTGGTTGGGGGAAGCATTCCCATGCAGATCTTTTTCTTTGCGCTGTTCAGCTTTATAGCCTTCTTACTCATGCGCAAACTGGGTAAGAAGATTCTCAAACACAGCGGAGCAGATACCAATGTCCACGCCCTGATCGGTAAAACCGGAGTGGTTACCAAGCAGATACTCCCGGATGCCAAAGGCTACGTCAAGATCGGCGGAGAAGAGTGGTCTGCAATCTCCGGTGACAATACAGCTGTTGAGGAAAATCAGAAGGTCAAGATACTGGCCATTGACGGTAACAAAGTTATAGTGGAAAAAGCCTAAGACTACAACAGATGCAATACCCAAAAGCCTTCCCAATAGATGAAGTGATGGCAGCGCTCAAACTTCACTTTGAGAGCGTCCGCACACCCATTGTTGATCTGATTCAGGCTCAGACCAAAGACCCCTTCAAAGTCTTGGTTGCCACCATCCTCAGCGCCAGAACCAAGGACTCCACCACTTCTGCAGCAGTCACAGAGCTTTTCAATAAGATTGACGATGCAGAAGGGCTGGACCGGCTTGATGCCATTGAGCTCAACCACATCATCGGCAAAGTTGGCTTTCACAGGGAGAAGACCAAGCATCTCAAAGCTTTACCCGCTGTTCTCAAAGAAAGGTTTGGCGGAGTTGTTCCCTCTGAGATAGACGATCTGCTCCAACTCCCAGGAGTCGGGAGGAAGACTGCCAATCTGGTGAGAGCAATTGCCTTCAGCTTGCCGGCAATCTGCGTGGATGTCCACGTGCATCGCATCTGCAATCGCTGGGGATACGTTCAGACCAAGACTCCCCTGGAAACCGAGATGGCCTTAAGAGAAATTCTTCCACAAAAGCATTGGCTGGTAGTCAATTCCTACATAGTAGCATTTGGACAGAATCTCTGCACTCCCCTCAGGCCGGATTGCACCAATTGCCCGATCAAGCAGCACTGTCCCGCCCTGGGTGTGAACAGTACCCGCAAAGTATAGATCGAGATATAGATGTGCGGTCGATTTGCCCAAGTGATCAAGCATGAGCAACTGGTCAAGCTCACCAGGGAACTGAATATCCAAGAGAGCTCCGATCAGATCGAGCTCAATTACAATCTTGCCCCCACCCAAACTCTGGCAGCAATTGTCCCAAAGCCCATGGAAGAAGATAGCATCCGCTATTGGGGCTTTTTTCGTTGGGGTTTGATCCCTTCCTGGGCCAAAGAGATTGGGAACTACAATCTGATCAATATCCGCATTGAAAGCATTCTGGAAAAACCCGGGTTCAAATCTGGATTGATCCGCCGGCGCTGTGTGATCCCCGCCAATGGGTTTTACGAATGGAGACAAACCGATAAACAGCCCTTCTTTATCCACTCGGAGGATAGCGAATTCATCTTCTTGGCAGGCATCTACGATGCCTGGACTGCTCCGGATGGCTCTTTTGTACCCAGTGCCGGGATCCTGACTACAGCAGCGGATTCTCAAGTAGCTCCGATCCACTCCCGAATGCCTGTGATTCTTGGCAAGGAGGAGATGGAGAGCTGGCTGAATCCTTCTCTGCAGGATAGCAAATCCCTGCATCGCATGATCTCTGAGAGCAGACCCGGGCAGCTTAGCCTCCGGGGAGTAAGCCCTTATGTGAACAAGATCACGAACAATGGATCTCTGTGTTGGCAAAACTCCACTACTCAGGAAGAAATTGAATTATGATAAGGATTCCAAGCTCCGAACTTGAGCTAAAACCCCGCATCCAGGAACCCACCGGTCCCGGCAAGATACTGGTTATCGACGACGACAATTCCATCCTCTCAATTATTGAGGCTATCCTGATTGATGAACCCAATCTGGAAGTGAAGTGTCTGGACAATCCACGCGAAGCCCTGCAACACATCTCCACCCAAGAAGTAAACGTGATCCTGACCGATATCAAGCTGCCAGGATTTACAGGTATTGAACTGCTGGAAAGAGTAGGGAAGTTTAACCCGGGAATCCAGGTGATACTGATGACCGGATTCTCAGAGCCGGAGCTGATGCGCCGGGCTATCCAACTGGGAGCCTATGACTTTTTGCACAAACCATTTGACTATAACGAACTGATCCTAACCACTCTTCAGGCATTGGATAAATATCGGCTGCTCAAGCAGAATGAGCTCTATCACAGCAGGCTGGAACAATTGGTGGAACAGCGCACTCTGGAACTGATCCAGGCCAAGGCTCTGCTGGAAAACCAATACTTGAACGCCATCAATTCCATGATCAATGCCATAGAAATATCAGATGTTTACACCGTTGGCCATTCCGAGCGCGTCACTGCCATCAGCCTGATATTGGGGCAACTGATGAAATTCAGCTCCGAAGAACTCCGCTATCTAAGAATAGGTGCCATGCTGCACGATTTGGGTAAGGTGGGCAGAATCAACTCCCTCATCACCAAAGCAGAACGACTCAATGGCGATGAGTATGAAATGGTGAAGCAGCATCCCATCTATGGAGCCAAGATATTGGAACCGCTGGGCTTGCCTCAGGCTGTTAGCGATGTGATCCTGCAACATCATGAAAGACCGGACGGCAAAGGATATCCAAATGGCGTCAAAGATGGCGAGATCAGCATCTATGCCAAGATTGTAAGTGTGGCAGACAGTTATGATGCCATGACCAGCCAGAGGGCATACCGCAACAATCTTCCCCCCACAGAAGCCTTGGAAGAAATCCGCAGCAAGTCCGGAACACAGTTTGACCCCGGAGTCACAGAACTCTTTGTGCGCCACTTTAACCGCATCCTGGACACTTTGGCCAGTAAGGTAACTCTGAATAAAGAACTCTTCCGGCAGCTTTGATCCGTTAATCTACCCCCAAGCAAGAGAGACAGGATAGTCGCCCTGTGCGCTTCCCTCTCTCTGGTTGCTCTCTGGTTTGGTGCCGCCGTCTTGTCGCCGCACTGCTGCCGTCTTACTGCTGAGAACACGGCAAAACGACGGTTGAATTGAAGCAGTGTTCTGGCTGATATCAGTTATGAGCAAACCGGTGACAAGGTAATGGAGTGCTTGACATCAAAGGCAATATTCATTAGTATATGGGTATGAATTGCATATTTTGCCAATTGTCTGAAGCTCAGATCCTGATGGAGAATGAGCACTTTGTGTTGATTGAGGATAAGTTCCCGGTCACCAAGGGGCATCTGTTGGTGGTCTCCAAGCGACATTTCCGGGATTTCTTTGAAATCAGCCCGGAAGAGACTTGCGCTCTGCGTGATCTGGTGCTCAAAGCCAGGGAGTATCTGGTAATGCGCTATGATCCGGAAGGATTCAACCTGGGGATGAATTGTGGCCGGGCCGCCGGACAGAGTATTCCCCACTTTCACCTGCACATAATCCCACGCGGTAAAGATAAGAAAATAAACCCCATCAGAGGTATGAGAGAGTATATCAAAGAAATCCTGTAAACACAAGGAGGAAAGATGAAATCCTGTCTGATCCTGATCCTTAGTTTTGTTATTTTTGAGCTCGGAGCATTCACAACGGAACGCTATGAAAGCGGAAGACTATATATAAAGCTGAGAAGCGACTACTACTCCCAAAGCTCCCGAGCGGGCTCCGGCACCGGGATATCCAGCCTCGACAGCCGTCTCTACAGCCTGGGTATTAGCGAGATCAAGGCTAGTTTCAACCCCAAGCTCAGAACTGAAGCCGCGCAAGCCCTGAGTCTGATCTATGAGCTGAAGATCGATCCCTCCCTCAGTCCTCTGGCAATCATAAATGCTCTGGCCGAAGACCAGCATCTGGACTTTGCCGAACCAGTATTTATTCATGATGTGCTGGACGTACCGGATGACCCTCGTTATGCCGAGTGTTTGAACTTGCCATCAGTCTCGGCTGAGGCAGCCTGGTCTATTCATAAATGTGGCTCAAATCCTGATCCTGTGCTCATTGCAATTGTGGATACCGGTATGCGCTGGGATCATGTGGATCTGGCGGAAAACGTGTGGCACAATCTGGGTGAAGACTTCAATGGCAATGGCTACACCATGTATCACAATGGCACTACATGGGTGATGGATGCTGGGGATATAAACGGTCTGGATGATGATGGAAACGGCTTTGTGGACGATTTGATCGGTTGGGATTTCATGCTGGATCTGGATGGCAACCAAGCCAACAACCCCACCGATCCAGGCAGTCACGGCACCCGCGTCTCAGGTCTGGCGGGGGCTCGCACTAACAATGCCATCGGCACCTCATCGCTTTCCTGGAACCCCAAGCTAATGGCAATCTCCTGCAGCCCTCCCGGTGCCACCAGCTCTATCTACCGCGGTTACGAGGCTATTGTTTATGCCGCTGAAAATGGAGCGGATATCATCAATTGCAGTTGGGGCAGCACCGGCTACTCTCAGATCGGACAACTTGCAATCGATTATGCCTATTCCCTGGGTGCCATCATCGTGGCAGCAGCCGGAAACAGTAACAATAGCATTCCAATTTACCCTGCTGCGTATCAGAATGTGGTGGCAACTGCAGCGCTCAATAACGATGGGACCAGATGGTCTGGATCAAATTTCGGGGGCTATGTAGATTTGGCAGCGCCGTGTCAGAGCGTGGTCTCGACTTCCGGAACCGGATACTCCACAATTGGTCCCGCCACCTCATATGCTTCTCCCGTGGCCTCTGCGGCAATGGCTTTGGTCAAAAGCTACAATCCTGCCTGGACCCAAGAAGAGATAATACTCCAACTGGTGGCAAGTTCTGATGATATTGACCATCTTAATCCGGGCAAGGAGAATCTCTTGGGAGAAGGCAAAATCAATGCTTTAAGTGCGTTAACCGCCATTGACCCCGTGCTGGATCAGGAACTGCATCTGGGCTTGATCGGCTCGGTGCAACCCAATGACGATAACATGAATCTGGCAGTGGAACCGGGAGAGAGTTTCTCTCTGTCTCTGTTGATCCGAAACTTCTCCTGGGGAGTGGGAGCGGATGATGCCACTTTTACCCTTAGCAGCACAAATCCTGTGGTTAATATTTCCGATCCGACCCATATGGCTTCCATTCCTGCCGATGGCTATCTGCCCCTGAACAACGTATTCTGGGTTACAGTCGATCCTTTGGCTCAATCTCAGTATGTCAGCTTTACCCTGTCCACTGTAGCAGATAAGCCTATCCTGAGCGGAGCAAGCCTCACTTTTTCCATCTTGATTCACAATGGCGGAGTGTTCGTCTGGGAAGCCTCTTCTGGAGCGCGTGACCTGAGCGGAACCTATATCCGCAACACTTTACAAAGCCTGAGCTACCCCGTAGTCTATGGGACAGCATTCCCCAGCTCTTTCCTGAGTTTTGATATGGTTTTCCTAAGCTTTGGCACTCCCGGTGGCAGCATTTTCAGGCTCAGTGATCCCGTTCTCTTTGGAGCCATCCGGACTTATCTGGAATCCGGAGGCAGACTCTATCTGGAGGGAGGAGACGTGCTGGGCTGGGATATCGGCTACTATATGCCTGATCTGGGTGGAGGTGAAGGAGCGGATGATATCCTCTGGCCTCTTTTGGGAATTGATTATGCCGTGGATGGCAGCACTAATGTGATTGATGGACTGGCTGGACACTCTCCGCTTCCGACCTCAGGAATGCTTTTCAGTGCCAGCAATCAAGTCTATAATACCACGATTGATCTGATCTACCCGCTTCGGGCTCAGGCAGCCACGGCCTTCACAGAATCAGATTACGGTCCTGTGGCAGTGATCTCAGCGGGAGCCTATGACCAGCGCAGCTTTGTGATGAGCTACGCTCTGGCAGAGCTGAGTGACGGAGATTTTCCCAATACTCGTGCCAATCTGCTGGGACAGATTCTGGATTTCTTCGAAGCCGAAGAGGTCACCTTGCCGGTCGAACTTAGTTCATTCACTGCCATCTGGAACGGAGCAGCAGTTTTGAATTGGATTACCGCCAGCGAGACCCAGGTTTTAGGTTACAATATCTACCGCAGTGAGCTTCCTATCCTGAATCAAGCCCTCAAGATCAATTCAAAACTAATCCAGGCTGCCGGTACTTCTTCTCAGACCCAGTACTATAGTTTTGAGGATCCCTTTGTAGAAAGCTCCGGCTCTTGGAACTATTGGCTGGAGTCTGTTTGCTTGGATGGCAGCAGTGAGCAATTTGGTCCAATAGAGCTCAGGATCCCGGATACAGATCCGGAAATGCCCCCACCCTCAGTGTTCCATACCAGATTGATCTCCGCCCACCCCAATCCCTTCGGGCACACTTTGTCTTGCCGTTACGAATTGGCAGATAAGGCCAGTGTACAATTCCGGCTCTATAATATGAGAGGACAGGTGGTTTACAGCTCCCAGGTTCAAGACAAGGAGCGGGGAGAGTATTACCATAACATAGAATTCTCCGCAGGGCCAGGAATATATATTCTGGAGCTGCAAACCGGAGAAGTGAGATTTCAGCGTAAGCTACTGAAGCTTTAGAGGAAGCACTCTCAGGACAGCATCGCTTTTGACCCAAGCTCCAGTGCCATCCGGAAGGATGATCCGGGTGTAGTCTCCTTGAGTCTCTGTGGCAATAACCATCATGGCAGAATTGACCGAACGCTCCGAAGTGGCAGCAGGATCTGGCTCCTCCAGTAACAGACAATTATCGTAAGCAATCACAGCCTTGTTGCTGTGATTGATCCTGTAGGCTTTAACGATTGTGGTGCCGATAAAAAGCAGCAAAAAAAGGCTGGAACCTGAGAGTAGAAGCACCGGCAGTCCCTTTTCCTTCTCTGGATCATAACGCAGAAGCCAGTGCAAGCATAATCCCGATAAGATCAAAAAGAAAAGGATGCCCAAGGCCAGGCGATTTAGATTGAACCAATCGTAGAGCTTGTAAAACAGACGTTGGATGAATTGCTGTTCCGGGTAGAGGTCCTGATCCGGAGATAGCTGCCGGATAAAGGCAATGTTTTGCTGCGCCTGCCGATGAGCGGAGTTCAGCCTCAGAGCTCGCAGGAAGTTCAGCTTGGCAAGAGCTAGCTGATTGAGATGATAGTGGCATACGCCCATATTGTAGAAGAGATCGGGGTCTTGCACTCCCCGCTGTTCAAGCTCTGCCAATTCGGTCAGAAGCTTGCCATAATCCTGCGTAGAATTGGTTTCCGCCACAGCGAGGGTAGAGAATAAGGCAAGCAGCAGAATTACTATCAGCTTCTTCATTTGAGTTTACTCCACTTGCTATCCACCAGTAGCCTCACAAGTTCTTCCAGACTTTTCAGATCATCACTGATGCTGGCTGCGTCGGCTTCCACCGGCATATATT
>JAZHDE010000210.1:0-2949 GCA_036584515.1 Candidatus Cloacimonadota bacterium
TGCAAGACTCGGCGAAGACTCCGGGAGACACAAGGGAGTGACGAGTGACAAGTGACGAGTGACAAGTCCGGCAGGGGTGGAGACGTCCTCGTCCCAACCCCATGACGCTTTGGAAAGCGCCAATACACTTCCCCACGCCACCACTTCACCACTCCACCGCTTAAAGGGCGCTACGGCGAGCGCCCCTACTGTACAGGCGGTCGCTGTACCGCCTCAACACTCCCCCACTTCACCACTTAAAGGGCGCTACGGCGAGCGCCCCTACTGTACACGCCAGCACGCCAAAACATCACCACGACAAATTCCTTGACTCCCCGGTCATTTTGCCTATCTTGTAAATAGGCAATCAAGCTCATTACCCATGACACTAAAATTCTTATATAAACGGAGTTAAATTCATGAAAGCCAGAAAATTAAAAGAAGGAATCTACTGGGTCGGTGTGGTGGATTGGAACCTGAGGAACTTTCACGGTTACCTTACTCAGAGGGGTTCTACCTACAACGCCTATCTGATTATCGATGAAAAGATTACTCTGGTGGATAACGTCAAATACTATCTCTTTGACGAGATGATCTCGCGCATCAGCGAGATTATTGACCCCGCCAAGATCGATATTATTGTGCAGAACCACGTGGAGATGGATCACTCCGGCGGGATGCCCTATCTTTTGGAAAAGATTCCCAATGCCAAGATCTACACCAATGCCAATGGCATCAAAGGCCTCAAGATGCACTATAAAAAGGATTGGAACTTCCAGGAGGTCAAGACCGGAGACGTGCTCAATATCGGCCGCCGCAATCTCCACTTTGTCACCACTCCCATGGTGCACTGGCCGGATAATATGGTCACCTACTGTCCGGAAGACAAGATCCTCTTTTCCAACGATGCTTTTGGCCAACACATCTCCTCCTCGGAACGCCTGGATACGGAGTATCCTCTGGCCATTATCATGGAAGAAGCCAAGAAATATTATGCCAATATCGTGCTGCCCTATTCCAAACAGGTGCAAAAGGTCCTGGATCAAGCTGCCGGACTGGATGTGGATATGATCTGTCCCTCCCATGGGATTATCTGGACCGAGCATATTCCCCGCATCTTGGAAGCTTACAAGGATTGGGCCTACAACGTTTCCAAAAAAGACCGCGCGTTGGTGATCTACGACACCATGTGGAAAAGTACTGAGATGATGGCCATGACCATCATGGAAGCCTTTGAAAACCTGGGTATCAAAGCCAAATTGCACAATCTGCAGCTCTCACACATTTCAGATATCATGACCGATATCATCGATGCTCACTATATCTGCGTGGGCTCTCCCACTCTGAATAGCTCCATCCTGCCCACCGTCGCTGCCTTCATGTATTATCTGAAGGGGCTTTCACCCAAAGAGCGGGTTGGTCTCGCCTTTGGTTCCTACGGCTGGGGCGGACAGAGCATCCCGATCCTGCAGCAACTACTGGGAGATCCCAAAGAATGCGGTTTTGACATGCTGGAGCCCATAAAGCTGCAATATATACCCTCAAATGCCGATCTGGAGACCATGAGACTCAAGCTTGAACAAGAAATCAAAACAAAAATGGAGAATTAAGAAAATGATAAGCAAATCCCTAAACAAAGCCATTAACGCCCAAATCAATAAAGAGATCTTCTCAGAGTACCTATATCTATCGATGAGTGCCTGGTTTGCCAAGGAAAACCTGGATGGTTTTGCCAATTGGATGCAGGTACAGGCTCAGGAAGAACACTTTCATGCCATGAAGTTCTTTAACTACGTGATCGAACGGGGTGGAGAAGTCGAACTGCTGGCCATTGAAAAGCCCGCCAAAGAATTCAAGAATCCGCTTACTGCCTTCAAGGCAGCCCTGGAGCATGAAATCTTCATCAGCAAAAGTATCAATGAACTGATGGACCTCGCTATCAAAGAAAAGGACCACGCCACCCGCAGTTTCCTGCAATGGTATGTGGATGAACAAGTGGAAGAAGAATCCAGTGCAGACCGGATCGTAAACCAGCTCAAAATGGTTGGCGACCACATGCAGGGCATCTTCATGCTGGATAGAGAACTCGGTCAGCGCACCTACACCGAACCAACTGCCACTGAATAAACGGCTATAATTCGGCGGGAACCAATCAGTTCCCGCCTTTTTTCACACAGGGAGATCAGATGAAAGAACTTGAGCCGGGGGATCTGTATTACAAGATTTTTGATAATGCAGTAATGGCAATCGGAGTCACTAATCTGGCAGGAAACTATGTGCTGGTCAACAAGGCGTGGTGCAAGTTTCTGGGTTATAGTCCCGAAGAGGCCAAAAGCCTGAACGTCCAGGATCTGACGGCACCGGACGAGCTGGATTCCAGCGCAGATAATTTCACCAGGCTGCTCAGTGGTGAGCTGGATCATCTGCAACGCCGCAGACGCTACAAACGCAAGGATGGCAGCATCTTTTGGGCTGAGCTATATGTGTCCCGCATTCACGATGAGCAGGGTCAGGTGAGCGGTGTTTTGGGCATCTTTACCGATATTGACGGTACGGTGAAGTCTGAGAAAAATCAGAATGAATTGAACGCCTATCTGGAAAAGCTCTCGGAAGATCTGGAAAATGCACACAATGCCATGAAGATCAAGAATCAGGAACTCACCGAGGCCTATGAGCACCTCAACCGCCTCTCCCGCCACGATGCTCTCACCGGGCTTTACAACCGCCGTACTCTGGACGAAGTGGTTGCTTCGGAAATCCTGAGATCCACCCGTACCAAAAGAGGTTTTGCCCTAGCGATTGCGGATATCGATAATTTTAAGAAGTTTAACGACAATTTCGGCCACGATTGCGGCGATGAAGTGCTCAAGACAGTATCCAGAGTCTTCCTGGAGAAGATCAGAAAGATGGACTATGATGATGATGTCGATATCCGTGGCGACCTTGGCCGAGATTGCGGAGATGTAGATC
>JAZHDE010000211.1:0-2895 GCA_036584515.1 Candidatus Cloacimonadota bacterium
GGATTTCCTTTTTCAGCAATACGTTTATACCGCCTTTCCCCATAGTTCCGGCTGCGCCTTCACTATGGGCTTATGCAGATGCCACCCCGCAGGGCGGGGTTCCCGATCGATCCACTACCTGTGAAATTGATAGCCCAATAGAGTAATGCCCTTGCACAGATAGCAATGCAAGGGGTTCAAGGCAGTTGTTCAATAGTCCTCGATACGAGCTTACCCAAGTTAGTTGATCATAAGGAACAATAATTGCAAAAGAACTTGGAGAAGGTCAGTCGAAGGTTCTCTGTCAAAGTCCACAGAACACAATAAACAGGGAGCCAGGCTGAACCGGGGAGGATATCATGAGATACTGTTGCATCACACTGGTGCTGATCCTGCTTTTGGGATTGGTTCCGTTCGTGGCCCTTTATGGTCAGACTGCTGAGATTACCGAGATAGGAAGCTTCTACTCCGGTTACGGCAACTTGGTTGCGTATCAATCCTCTGGTAGTTACGCCTATGTTCTGTTCGTAGATAATCCTCTCAGTATCGATAGCTCCAAACTGCTGGTCTTTTTGTTGGATGAATTCTTAGAACCCACCGAAGTAAGCAAGATCGGCTTGCCGATACCAGGTCAACAAACCAATTATAGGAAACTAGCTCTGGAAGGGCAAAGGCTGGCTGTGGTGTCTGATAGAATTCTACTACTCTATGATATCAGCAATCCGTCTGAGCCGGTACTGAGCTCCAGCCAGTCTTGCCAGGGTACTACGTATGGAGCAATCCTGATGGGAGATTATTTGATCACTCTGCAGGATGAATATCTTAGAACTTACAGCATCAATACACCATCATCGATCTCTCTCTCTGACAGTATTTTCTTAGAGAACTCCCGTCGTATTTTTCCGATGAACCAGGATATCGTGGTCGATCATCAATCTGGTCCGTGTAAAGTGGTTCATCTTAACAATAACGGTACATTTGATGATCCCCTTACCCTAAACCATAACTTTGGCTATCCTCTTAAAGGTGTCTGGAACAATCTGGCAATCTATAATGACTCCTATGAAGTTCATGTATACGATCTCTCTGATCTCCAGAATCCGATCTTTCTTTATGATATATGGAGTGGACCTATAGCATATGCCAGTGCTGGTGTTAATGTCCTTGATGGTTACTTGGTGCTTCCGCTCTATCATGATGCTACACATATGGAAAGTTACTGGGCGGAGATTTATGATATTACGGGAACTCAGCCCTTGTTACTGGGCACAGATAATCAAGTCTCGATTTCGACTAGATGGGTCACGGATGGACACAATCGCTTGATAAAAATAGACTCAGGTGGGACATTCTGTTTTGTTGAGCTTTCTCAAACCCCACTCTATGGTACTGATCTAATCAATTGTGAAATGAATTCGATCAGTGCAGGGGATAATGTGATCTATGCTGGAGTCTCAAGTGGCGTGCTGGTTGTAGATCCCTTGTCACCAGATATCAACCTGGAGACCATAGAAGTGGAAGAAGTGACGGTTGTCGCTGCAAGAGGTGGACTGATGGTAACTTCATCAAGTCACGACGACCCAATGGATCCTCTACCTCCTAGCATAAGGATTTGGGATGTGTCAAATCCCACTACGCCCATACTGCAGAGCAGCTTCTCCGGCTATACGTATAGTTGCAACAATGATATCAGGTTTGATGGTGATATAATGCTGCTAGTGAGCATGTGGGGAGGGATAAGTCTTTATGATATAAGCGATCCACAGGAACCAATCTTGCTGGGTTGGCCAAGTGAGTTGAATTGGGTATACAAATCAGATCTGAGCGGCTCTTTCCTTTATCTGACATACGATACCAATGCCAGCAACAACTTACGTATCTATCAGTGGAGCGCGGGCGAAACACCTGTTCAAGTTGCCTCGTTGAACTTAGCGTCTCGGGGGATGAAACTGGACGAAGTGGATGGCAAGCTTTTTGTATCTACAAATGATGGACACTTGCTGGTTTACGATGTGACGAATCCTAATAGCCCGCAGTTGATTTCTGACACTGATCTGGGTAGTATTACGGATTTTGCCGTGAAAGACGATGCTTTGGTGGTCTTGGGGAATTCTGCTGTGCGGGTTTATGGGATCACTCCCGCAGGGCTTACAGAGCTTGTGGCCAGCCACATTGTGCCAGAAAGCTCCGCCAAACTGGCTATTCACGATAACATGGTATATGTGCAAGAAGGCTACAGATTGATCTATCTCGACTGCACCGCAGCCTTTAACGCAACCGTCTCCAATTCAGAGCACTCCATTCCCAGTCCGGTTATCAGGCTCTCAGCCTATCCCAATCCCTTCTCTGGAGCTACTACGCTCAGTTTTGACCTGAAGAGCCCGGAGAGGGTTCAGATGAGCATCTATAACATACGAGGCCAGAAGCTTTTGGACATCCTGGACACAAACCTTGCCAGGGGTAGTCACCAGATAGCCTGGGATGGCAGAGATGCTTCCGGCAAGGCAGTATCCACGGGAGTCTATTTCTGTCGCCTGAAAGCAGGTGGGAAGGAAGTAATCAGCCGCATGGTGGTAGTTCATTGATAGAACACGGACGATACAGACTGAACAGATTGACACGGATTTGCCATTAATGGAACCAATGGACGATATGGACTTTGTCCCATACTTTCTAATACGACACCCATGAGACACCCATGAGACACCCATGTGACACCCATGTAAACTCATGCGTGTCTTATGGGTATGAGATGGGTTTTTTATGGGTGCAGAATGTGAGACCAGCGAAAGTGTCAGAACGTGATGAGGAGATGAAGTGATGAAGTTATAGTGATCTTTTCGTCGGCCCTACAGGTTTTGATTGACAGATTATGACTTCTTCTTACAGGATTACCAAAAGTCTTTGGGAGTGATT
>JAZHDE010000212.1:0-2872 GCA_036584515.1 Candidatus Cloacimonadota bacterium
GCTCGGGGCGGCGGCGGAAGTGCTGCCCCCGGGAGGGTGCCTGACCTATGTCACCGGAAGCCTCTATACGCGGTTGCCAAGCGTTAAAAGTGGAGTATATCCAAAGCTGATTGGTATTGCGCACCAGCACCTGACGGTTTTCTGCCATGATATTCATCGCAGGGGTGGTTCTGATATGAGCAATATGGTTCAGAAACCTGCTCTCCACAGCCCATGCGCCTAGTGCCAGACTTACCAGCACCACAAGAATTAATATCCTTTTCATAATCTCTCCAATATGCCTGCCACGATATCGGCAGAACTCATCCCCTCAGCTTCAGCAGCAAAAGAGACCAGTATCCGATGCGAGAGCACAATCTCGGCAACGGCTTTCACATCATCTTCAGAAGGGCTGAGCCTTCCTTCCAGCGCAGCCTTGGTCTTGGCTGCAAGAATCAGGTATTGGGATGCTCTGGGACCTGCACCCCAGTTAACCCACTTCTTTACGTTTTGATCTGCTTCAGGGTCTGTTGGACGAGTGGAGCGAGCCAACTTAACAGCAAAGGCCATCACATGATCACTGACCGGAAGACTGCGAATACACTCCTGCAGGGCCACGATCTCTGCCCCGCTCAAGCAAGGCTTGGGCTCAGACACAGCTAAGCCAGTGGTGCTCTCCACAATCTTCAGTTCTTCTTCATAGCTGGGGTATCCAATCTTGATATAAAACATAAATCTATCCAGTTGCGCTTCTGGGAGCGGATAGGTCCCTTCCTGTTCGATGGGATTCTGAGTCGCCATCACGATAAAGGGTTTATCCAGCTTCCATGTAGTATTACCCGCAGTGACAGTATATTCCTGCATAGATTGTAACAAAGCAGCTTGGGTCTTGGGGGGAGTACGGTTGACCTCATCCGCCAATATCATATTGGCAAAGATGGGTCCCTTGATATACTGGAACCGCCGATCCTGCCCTGAGGTACTACCAACCAGGATGTCCGATCCGGTGATGTCCGAGGGCATCAGATCGGGAGTGAACTGAATACGGCTAAAGCTTAGGTTCAAGGCTTTGGCAATCGTTGAAATGAGCAGAGTCTTTGCTAAGCCAGGAACCCCTTCAATGAGGATATGTCCTCCGGCAAAGAGCCCTATCAAGACTTGGTCGATCACTCTGTCCTGCCCCACAATCTGTGTAGCAATCTCCTGCTTCAGATTCAATCTGTAGGTCTGAAGTTCTTTGATTTGATCTATCAGATTAGCTTGTTTCATAGGTAGATTCATCCTTGTAAATTGACCTTATCACATCGTAACCGCTGAAGGAGAAAGCGATCAGACCCAGAAGGCTCATGATCAGGGCGGTCAGCAGATGCGCAAAGACCATAATTGAAGAAGCGGATTCTTTCGTCAATCCAAATCCTATAGAGAAAACAATGATCATCATCCATTCATTACTGCCAAGCTGAGCCGGAGGCTGCGGTAAAGCATAGGAGAGATTAATCAGAGTGTAGCCAAAGAGCACTATCAGGAAGGAATCCTGTAGTCCGAAAGCCCGGAACAGGCTAAAAAAGTAGAATCCATCCAACAAGACCCCAAATGCTGTTAGCAAGAGCGCTGCTATCAGCACCAACCAATGATGCTCGAAGATGTTCAAACCCTGCAAAAAGAGATCGATAAAGCGTTGCAACTTGCCCCTGACCCCCCTAGGAACAATCCTCAACAGCCACTCAAACCAGCCTAGTACCCGCTTCTGTTCTTTGGCAGCCATGAGAATCACAAGAAGGGATACAACGAAGACCAAGGCCAGAAGACTGAGCAGGACCAGCATCGGAACTGAGAGTTTTACAGCCAGAAAGGGCAGCATAATCAACACGAAAAAGATGCCAAGCGTATCAAAGCTCTTATCTATGAATATTGATGGCAGACTGCTGGAGACTGCTTGAGAGTGATTGCGTTTGATAAACCAAGCTTTGACCAGTTCCCCCAGCCTGATCGGGATCATATAATTCACAAAGTTACCGCCCATACTGTAAAGCCAGGTACGAAGCAGACTGATCTTCAGGTTTCTTCTTAGCAGCAGATTCCACCTTACAGACCTCACAAAATAGGCCAGTATATATACAACAGCGGCTCGAATAACGAGGGTGGGATTCACTTCACGAATGCGCTCCATGATCTGATCCAACTCGGTATAACTAATCCAAAGCGCTATTAGGATCAAACCCAGAATCAGACCAACTATCAAGCTCAGAACAGATTTCTTAGGCATGGTCCCCGGGTCTGAAGATGAGGTAGTAATGATGCGCCCAATACTTCTTGAAGGAGTCCGGTGCAATACGTTCCAAAGCACTATAGCGCAACATCCGCTCCGGGAAGTCTGGATCCTTCCCCCTGTAATAGTCCATGATGCATATTGGTAGCTTATCTGGCTTTTTGACAGGGACTTTGCACTTGCCCAATACTTTGCAGACCATACAGTGCTGCATAAGGAAATCTTCTTTGCTCATGCCGATATCAGGCCAAAGGGGACAATCAAAATAGCCCTTGCGAAGCAATTTCCAGCCTTGCTGTTTCAGAATATGCGTGACAGAGGCAGGATCTATATGCGCCGGTTTAAGCTGAGGGTATTCTTCCTTGCTGTAACCTTTGAGCTGACCTTTATAGCCGATTCCGGTGCGGTTTGGAACCGAGATAAAGATTAGCTTGGAGCTAACTCTCGCCAATTCCTTCAAAAACACTGAAAGCCCGTCCACAAACCACAGAGCCGAGAAATTGAAGGCCATGTCGATGCTCTTATCCGGATAATCCAGATGCCTGAAGCCAGGGTTCAGCCTGCTCTGCAGGGTCAAATCCAAGTCCTGCCACAAACCTCTGATCTGCTCCAAACGCTCCTCAT
>JAZHDE010000213.1:0-2878 GCA_036584515.1 Candidatus Cloacimonadota bacterium
GCTTGCTTCTATCCTGATTCAGAATCAAGGGTAGGTGCACCCACAGCGGAGCTTCCCAGCCCAGGCATTCGTTGAGCCAGAGATGTTTTGGAGTGCTGGAGAGCCACTCCTCACCCCGGATAACGTGGCTGATCTCCATGTAATGATCATCAACCACTGCAGCCAGATGGTAGGTGGGAAAGCCGTCGGATTTCAGGATAACCTGATCATCCGATTGGGTAGCATCCATTTCCACCCTGCCTCGAATGACGTCATCAAACGCAAAGACTCTCTCGTCCGGCATTCTCAGCCGCACAACGTGTTGTTCTCCGCGGGCAAGCTTTTCCTGGATCTCGGCAGGGCTCAGGGAAAGACAATGCCGGTCGTATTTGACAAATTCTCCCTTCTTTTGCTGTTCTTCGCGCATTTGGGTCAGGCGATCGGCTGTACAAAAGCAATAATATGCCTTACCACTATCCAGCAGTCGTTGAGCTTCACGATGATAGAGCTCCAGCCTCTCGGACTGAATGTAAGGGCCGTAGGCTCCACCGATACCAGGACCTTCATCCACTTCGATCCCCATCCTGGAGAGGGCATCGATCAATTTTTCTGCAGCATCCTCCACCAATCGGTTTCTATCCGTATCTTCTATTCTCAGGATGAATTTCCCACCTGTAGAGCGGGCAAAGAGATAATCGTAGAGGGCTGTTCTTAAGCCCCCGATGTGAAGATAACCGGTGGGACTGGGTGCAAATCTAACTCTTATTGGTTTCATGTAGTTATACCTATATGTGTTCGAAGAAATTCAAGTTCAAAAGTTCCATGGCTTCTTCCAGCCTGGAGACGTGAATAAGACGGTAGTGGGGTTCGTAGGTTTCCACATACAGAGCTGTGTGATGAGGTATGCCTCCGATTCTGATCAGATCATGAATCAGTTCCAATTCTCCAGCTCTGTGCTCCGGAGCTTGAGGCAGCTTTTCTTGGCTTCCTGCGGTGCAAAACTCCACAATGGGTTCCAGCCAGTTCCACAGATTGCTCCAAGAGGGCTGATCAATAGTCTCCCCCTGTTTGGAGGCAAAGACCAGCTTGGTGAATTTGAGCAACAAATCATCCGTCAGAGCCAATCCTCCACTTAGAAAAGCAGGAAGGTGGATGCGGAAAAATCCAATACCAGCGCCAATGTCCTGCACAAAATGGCCTTCTTTGGCTTTAACCCCACAGAGCTCTTCCTTGAGATACGCAGCAAAACGGGACTCAGAAATGGCGATATGATTTGGCCCCTGATAGGCTTGGTACAATAGTTTGTAAATATCTATCAGCCCGGCTCTGGGACAGATCTTCAGTTCGTGATCCACGATCTGACGAATCTGAGCTTCGGAAAAATAATCAGGGCTTGGCATACTGCAAAACTCCTGCCTTATAAACCCGTGCAACCTCAAGCTCGGACAATTGGAAATCTTCGGTTAGTTCCTTGTTCAAAACAGTCATATCAGCCACTTTCCCTATGCTTAAACTACCCTTTATTTCTTCTTCATGTGATAGCCAAGCTGCGTTCTGAGTATAGGCAGCGATGGCTTCATTGATGTTGATCCGTTCCTCGGGATTGTGATGATTGATAGCAGCATGAATACCCTTCAGCGCATCCAATTCTGTGATATACCAATCCGAGCCGAAACAGAGCCGAACTCCGCTCTCTGAAAGGGACTTGAAGCGGTTCAGCAGACGCCAGCGCTCTTCTCCCAAAGCCTTCTCATAAAACCCACCTCTAGCACCCCAATAATGATCAAAAGCTGGCTGCACCACAGCTGCTGCACCCGACAGCACTATCTGCTCAAGAAGCTCATCAGAGACCAATTCGCAATGAATCAACTGATGGCGGAGATCCTTATCTGAGGCCTTCCGGGCTTTCAGATAGGCCTGATTGATCTGTGCAATGGCTCTGTCACCGATGCAATGAACCGCCACTTGAAGATTCCGCTCGTGTGCTTTGGCAACAAAGGAATCCCAAAAGCCGTTACTTTGATACAACTTACCCAATTCATTGGTTCCCAGATATGGTTCAGTCAAAGCAGCGGTGTGAGATCCAAAGGAGCCATCGGCCAGGATACACCCTCCAATCCGCTCAGCCCCAAGCGTTAGAGCATCATCCAGGTTAAAGCTCTGAGGATAAATACTGTAGCGAACCTTAAAACCGGATAGATTATCCCTGATCAATCTGTAATGTGTATTGGAATACTGAGCATCTCCTATCATTGTGTGGATAGAACTGAAACCACCCTTTAGGGCAATTTCAGCTGCAGAGTGGTATGCCCTGAGGATTTGATCCTCACGAACATTAGCATGAAAATGATGCACTGCTTGGTCGTTATCGGCTCCTCTCAGCAATTCACTTGCCGGGTTCATGAGTGGGATTTCTGCCAGGGCCAAACGATTCAGCATGCAGCTATGTCCATCTATTCTGCGCAGTACCAGGGGATTATGGGGGCTGACACGATCCAGTTCAAACCGAGTGGGGAATCTTCCTTCATGAGTCTTGAGCTCATCAAAACGCCAGGCAAAAATCAACTCCCCTTTGTCCCTGGATATGCAATGTAAGCGAACCCGCTCTTGCAATTCTGCGATGGAAGCCACTCCAGACAGATCTAAGCCATTGCTATACAAGCCACCTTCAAAGCTGTGAGTGTGCGTATCGGTAAAACCTGGATAAACCCAGCAATTACCTAGTGACTCAATCTGCCAATCAGGGCTTGGATTTGGGATTGCTTCAAACAGCTCTGTTATGATGCCATCTTCACAGAGCATTGCATTGTAAACTTTTCCGGGACTGTAGAACCGGGCATCGGTGAAGAGGATTTTGCTCATTATAACTCCCCGCATAAGAGCCTGTAAAACAGATTAA
>JAZHDE010000214.1:0-2866 GCA_036584515.1 Candidatus Cloacimonadota bacterium
GCTCGGGAAGACTGGGCGAAGACACGGCGAAGACTCCGCCAGGAATAAGGAAGAACTATGGAATCAGAATTCAGCTCACCTGTACTTAGGTTTCTTCTCCCTGCTCCGCGCATCGTCATTCCTGCGACCCCACTCCACCAC
The DNA here is from genome assembly GCA_036584515.1 of Candidatus Cloacimonadota bacterium. Lineage (GTDB taxonomy): Bacteria > Cloacimonadota > Cloacimonadia > Cloacimonadales > Cloacimonadaceae > PHBP01. The sequence goes on from JAZHDE010000214.1 coordinate 142, forward strand.
GTCCCCACTCCACTCGGGCAGAAATTTAAATTCTTGACAAGGAAAAGCACTTTATGAGAGTAAGAATATACAGAAGTCTAAAACTTTAAAGATGATAAAGAGGAGGAAGCTATGAAACATAGCTTACGTATCTTGTTACTGCTCAGTCTGATGATCTCAGTGCTGGGCGCCACCGATTGGATCACTATATACAACGACGACCTTTCCCTGGTTCGCAGCCAGTTTGAGCTGGAACTCGAGCGGGGAAGGCAGGATTATAACTTCTCGGATATCACCGCCCGGATCAATGCCGCATCCGTGATTGTGAGCTCTCCCGAGAATCAGATCCGCATTGCCGAGCAGAATTATGAATATGATCTGGCAGGCAAAGCTCAGATCATGGCAAAATATCTGGATCAGGAAGTGACGGTCATCACCTCCGATCAAGCCAGCCAATACACCGGCGTGCTGAAGTTTTACGATGGCTCTTCCCTGGGTATCGTGGAAACCGGCACCGGCAGGCTTCTGATCCTCAACGAATCGGAAGTGGAAGTGATCCAGCTTGCCAGCTTGCCCAGCAATTTCTACACCCGTCCCACTTTGCGCTGGAGCCTGATCAGTCCGCGTGCCGGGAGATTCCCCGTTCAGCTCAGCTACCTCACCGGTGGCTTTAGCTGGGACGTGGTCTACAATGCCGTGTGGGATGGAGAAGAACTGGCGCTCAATTCCTGGGTAACCATCCGGAACTACTCCGGCCGGGCTTTTAACGATGTGAATCTGAAGCTGGTGGCGGGAGATGTGAATCAGGTGCGTCCTGCCATGACCGGTGGGATGACCAGGACCATGTATATGGAAGATGCCGATGTTTCCGCGATGGCTCCCTCTTTCGAAGAGCGTGCTTTCCACGATTTTCACCTCTATGCCCTGGATCAGAGAGTATCTTTTGCCAATAACCAGACCAAACAACTGGAACTCTATCCCCTGCAAAACGTTCAGGCGACCGGTGAGTATAACTACCGCGTCTTCAGTGATGCTGTGCTGAGCAATATCGTATTCCGCAATACCGAAGCTGCGGGTCTCGGTAAACCCCTGCCCAAGGGTATTTTCAAGATCTATCGTCAGGATACGGATGGTAATCTGGAATTCATCGGCGAGGATAATATCGGCCACACCAGTCGCAACGAGGAGATCAATCTCACCACGGGCAAAGCTTTTGACCTGGTGGCTTCCACTCTGGTGAGAGAGACCCGTGTGATCAATCAAAGAACCTCCGAGCGTGTGATACAGGTGACTCTGCGCAACAACAGCGATGCTGAAAAGCTGATCAAAGTGGAGTATCAACTCAATTCGAACACCCGCATCATCGAAAGTGCCCAGCGCTATGAAACGGATAACAATATGCTGGTCACCTTCCCGGTCACGGTTGCAGCCGGTGGAGAGCAGATCTTCACCTTCAAGGAACGCAGCGAATACTAAAAGCTTAGTGGGGAGCGGTTCCGGCGGAGCCGTTTCCCCCCTTTTTTCGGGGAAATTATGAACGAGAATATATTTAGCAACCTCAAGGGTATCCAGCGAGAAATGCTGAAGCTTTTGGGAGAGGTCTCCAGCCTCACCAATAGTCCTCTGGCCATAGAGGAAGCTCTGGACGAGGTTTGGCATCCCAAGTGCGATGTGTATCAGACCGAAAGCGAGTGGGTGATCGTGGTGGAACTGGCAGGAGTCGAGAAGGACGAGATCAGTATCTCTGTGGCGGAGGATTATCTTCGCCTCTCCGGCAGCCGCAGCTTCACTTTTGCCCACAATCCTGCTTGTTACTACAATATGGAGATCGATACCGGACGCTTTGAGCGCCGCATTTTCTTCCCTGACCTGCCCATCGATAAAGATGCTCCCAAGGTTACTTACACAGGTGGAATCCTGCGTATAGCCTTCAAGCTAAAGCCCAGCGTGGAGCGGATTATCCCGATCTCGTGAGCTGGCAGGGATCACTGATACATAAGCTATTTGAATAAATACTAGGAGAACCCAATGAAGAACTATGTCCTGATTATTGTTTTGTGTATAACTGCGCTGAGCCTTTGGGCAGAAGCCGCCGACCCTCTGGAAGGATATTTGGCAAGCCCCGGTGCCCAGAGCTTTGGCGAGGCAGTGGACTATCTGAATACCGTTGCCCAGAGCTCTGATAACGAAGTTCTGTGCCGCATCCAAATGCTTTACATCATGAATCTGGAAAGCGAGCGTCTGATCGATGGCCTATTGGCAGAATCCGACAGTCTCAACGCTTCCCAGCGCTTTAATCTCGGCAACGTGCTGATGGGCATGGAAAAGCTGGATCAGGCCGTGGCAATCTATGAGGCTATCAACCGGGATTATCCAAATTGGTCCTGCCCCTGGCGTCACAAAGGCGAAGCCTATTACAAAATGGGCGAATATGAAGAGGCTGCAGCTTCCCTGACCCAAGCCATCGCCACAAACCGGGATCACGTCGATGCCTATATCTGGATGGCATATGCTCTGAACGAACTGGGTCAATACGCCGAAGCTTTGCAAAATCTGGAGTATGCCCTCAGCCTCAATCCAGAAGACGGCGGGGAACACGAGGACGAAGAGATAGCAGATGAACAGATTCAAGCACTATTACAGGAACTAAGGGAACGTCTGCAGTAAAATGCAGCTTCAGGGCTTGTATCAAAGGCTCAAAAGGCATTACAAGAGTTTCTGGCTGCTGGCAGTCTTGGCTCTGCTC
>JAZHDE010000215.1:0-15291 GCA_036584515.1 Candidatus Cloacimonadota bacterium
TGACGTGTTTTTTATCAAAGCGACAAGATGTCGCTTCCACTATCATCTGCGTTCTTTTCGGTATAGTGGACACGTCATCCTGACGTGTTTTTTATCAAAGCGACAAGATGTCGCTTCCACTATCATCTGCGTTCAATTTCAGTAGATGACACCCCTTCAGGGCGATATTCCAGCCCTTAACTCCTTGTAGTAATACTTTATGGCGGATCGGAGTCCGCCACTACACTCTCTGTGGTAAAAAGGTAGAAATCGGGGACTCCACTCCCCGAACTTTAATTGCTCTCCTAAGCTCTTGTAAAGTAAACAATAACAAATGTGTCGAAAAGATTCCACACAAAACCGTCCCTAAACCGGGAGATTTGTCCCCCGTATAGTGATGAGGTCGCAGTTCCGGAATGTGGCCTACAATAAAAAATTGGAGAACAAAAATGAAAGTAACCCTGAAGTACAACATGGGCACCTATTCCGGTACCCTGAACGACATGACCTATGGCAACTACCGCGATGGAGCGGTGTGCATCGGCCGCAGATATGTGAAACCTGCCGAGACCACTCAACAGACTGCCCTCGGCACCGTAGCCCAGAACCTCGCCAGCATCTACAAGACCATTGATCCCGCCTATCTGCAGGATCTGAAGGATTATGCCACCGCCTACGGCAAAGAGATCAGCGAGCGCGATCAGCTTCCTCCCTCTGCCTATGCCATCTGGATCAAGATGATGTATGCCTGGCGCAAGAGCGACGTGGAGCACGTCTTTTTGGAGACTGTTACCCTGGCAGACATCGTGAGCATGGAGGCTCCGATCGTGACTATCCAGGATGCGATCACAAGCAATCTGCTTCCTTCCGTGAGCAACGCCGAGCTGCTCGATTCCCCTATCGATGGAGTCTAAAGATGAACAGAGATAAGATCCAAAGCCTGGCTAAGGAACTCTCCACCTTCATCAACCGCATGGTAAACGTGCCCTTCATCAACGAAGAGGAAGAGCAATTCTTCTTTGAAATCGTCCTACTCAAAGCCTTGCAACTGGTTCTGGGAGAACTGGAGGCTTGAGCCCGGGGCTAGCACTGTGTGCAATAACTCCAGATCAAAATGTAAGGGAGGGGCTCCGCTTGGGGCCCCTCCCGGGATTTATCTTATGGAACTCTTCTACTTGTATTACGTTCTGCAGCAGCTCTTACTGCTTTTCTTCTTTCCGGAGCTTCTGATGGAGCAAATCCGGCAAAGCCTGAAAAGCCTCAGGAAGTGGCTAGGCAGACTATTTCATCAGAGTGATCTTGCGGATGAGCTGAGTGCCGGCACAATTCAAACGGAGCAGATAGATTCCGCTGCTCAGAGCCCTGCCGGATTCATCCCTGCCGTCAAAGGCAAGCTGATGCGTTCCCCGGCTCAGTTCCGTCTGCACCAGGTTTTTCACCTTCTGCCCGCGCAGATTGTAAAGCTCCAGCTTCACCGGACTGGCTTCGGGAAGGCTGAAGCTGATCGTGGTGAGGGGATTGAAGGGATTGGGGTAGCTGGAGAGGCTTGGAGCGATAACGACTCCGACCTCTTCCGCACTATCCGTTCCTGAGATCAGCTGAGGGATCAAATCTTGCAGAAAATCACGCACACCATCGGCTTCCATGAAGTAAAGCGGCATGCCAAAGAGCACCAGATTCTCGTGGCGAAAGGAAATGGGATTACCGGCTCCGGAAGCCGTGGGAGGCATCTGTGCCGTGTGATAAACGTCTTCGGCTTCCGGGAAGGTGTAGATCATGGGCAGCATGTTGTTCCAGGTCGGAGTGAGCTTGGTGGTATCCACGATCAGATCCGCATAGTTATCGGATTCCGCAGAGATCAGGCAGGCTACGTTGTCATAGACCAGGCCGGGTGCTCCGGCAAAGCTCTGCAGAAAACTTTCACTGAACACAGAGGCAGTTTTCCAGCCGGAGATGATCAGCTTTCCGCCTCCCAGCAGGTAACCACCCAATTCATCCAAGGCATTCAGAATCTGAATCTGGCTAAAATCATCGCTGTGCCAAAGCACGACTTTGTAATCTCCCAGGAGCCCAAGAGAGGGAATGCCCTGGGAATCTGCATCATAGTTATCATGGATTATAGGCTCAATGGCCGAATCGTAAAAAGCATCCACCATGGCATCGGTGGGGCTGATCGAGGCTCCATTGCCGTTTCTGGTTTCATTGACTACCAAAAGGTCATGAACAAAGCTGAAGGCTTGGGGAGAAGCAGAGACCAGATTGGAATTCCAGGTCTCATAGCCCTCGGCATCCACTGCCCGGATCACATAGTCATAATCCATCCCGTTTTGAGCTGTGGCATCATGGTAGGAAAGAGTGGTAAGAGGAGTGGGGTTCAGCCTGCTCCACAGATGGGGGAAAGGATAACCGGCGGGTTGACGGTAAACGTTATAGCCGATCACACCGGCTTCATTGAAGGCATCCCAAGTGAGCATGACGGCAGCATTGGAGGAAAGACACTGGGTGATATTGGGCTTCTTATAGGTGCTCCCACGCAACAGGGTCCAGTGGTTGACGTTGCTTTCCACCTGGCTGCTACAAAGATCCCAATCCATGATAGTGGAAACATTGAAGTTGTTCACAGTTCCGGTGGGGCTGGCTTGCACGAAAAGGGAATCCGCGGCAGTGCCGGGGATTTTGAAAACGGTATCTATCCAGAACTGGGTAGCAGTGGGACTGGTGGTTTTGGCAACTATTTTGGTGTTATAGGCTGGATTGCCAAATCCGGACCAGATGGTGTATTCCAGGCTGGGGATACCGCGACCAAAGATCCACTGCTGGAAAAATTGTTCCAGATCCTGTCCGCTGATGCTTTCTGCCAGAGCCTGAAATTCGGCCGTGGTCACATTGCCGTGGCAATTCTGAATGAACCACTGATTCAGCAGCAGGAAGAACAGAGGATCTCCCAGCTTGAGCCGCAGCATATGCAGTGTGGAAGCGGCTTTTTCGTAGGAAGGCGGGGCAAAATAATCCGCAAAGGCGGGATCGTAGATTCTGGGAGTGAGGCCATAGGCATTTTCCCAATTGATATAGTAATCGTGGTAACTACTGCTCACATATGCCACTGCAGAGGGCCAGCCGAAGCGGTAATCTGTCCAGAGATGCTCCGAATAGGTGGCAAAGCCTTCCGAAAGCCAGACGTCTTTGAAGGTGAGGAAACTGACGGCATCGCCATACCATTGATGTGCCAGCTCGTGGGCAATAGTAACTTCGTAGGTGCCATTGCCATTGATCAGGAAGCTACTGAGCGTGGTCATGGTCTGGTGTTCCATAGCGCCATAAACAGAATTTGGGACAATGGCATTGCCATATTTTTCAAAAGGATAGGGACCAAAGAGGGTGGAAAAATAGTCGATCATATTGGGAAGCTGTGCCAGATCTGCCACGGCGTTGTTGTATTGACTTTGAATCGCATAGTTTCGCACCGGCAGAGAGCCGTTCAGAGCGGTCTGTTCATAGATCAGGTAGGGGGCGCAAGCGATGCTCACCAGGTAGGTCGTCATGGGATCTCCGCTATTCCAGCTATAGGTATAGGTGCCGTTGTTGTTATCGGAGCTAGCGAGCAGAGTGCCGTTGGAGGCAACCTTCCAATCATCCCGGATGGTGATGTGAAGCTGAACAGTGGCTTTATCCCAGGGGTGATCGTAGCAGGGCCACCAATAGCGGGCGGCATCGGGATCGGAGATAGTGTGAATGCTGCCGGTGGCAAAGATCATCCCGGCGCGATAGGGATTGGGGCTCAGGATGGGAGTGCCGGAATAATAAACTTTGGTCTGAAAAGTCTGTCCTGCGGGGATGGCTCCCAGATTTATGGAGACTGCCCCGTCGGTTTGGGTGAAGGTGGTGGGGCTGCCATTTACTTCTGCAGCGGAGACAGTGAGTCCGACCAGTTCATAGCTGATGCTGCTGATATTCTCCTCGGCTTCAACCGTGGCTTGCACAGAGCCTGTAATCTGATGAGTTTGGTCGTTTATCCCGAGGTTGATGACATAATTCTGCACGTCAAAACCATGGGCAGAATCTGCCCTGCTGCTCTCCTGGAGCTGAACGGGATCGAAGATCCGGGCGCTCGGATGGATGATCTCAGGAGGCAGAAGCCTGGGGCTGGGAATAGCTTGGAGTCCGACGCAAAGCAATGCGAGAAGCAAGCAGAGGCTCGTGAGCACGTGAACTTTGGCCATATTTTCACCTTCTTCAAACTTAATAAGCTTTGTATCAAGCAAAATGTTTTCCATAGCCAAAAGAAAAATCTCCAAAAAAAGACTTTACGAAATCAAGACTCTTTAGAAATGGTCATATCAGTAATAATGGAGGAATTATGCGCTGTTCAGTTAAGCATATTCTGTTAAGCCTCATATTCTTGCTCGCCTTGGGTGGCCTCTTGGCCGTGGGCGAGACCATATATGAAATCCGTGTGGAAGGGACTCAAAATATTGATCCCGCCTTGATCACCTCGGCTGTGAGCCTGAGAGTGGGAGATGCGCTCGATCCGGAGAAAGTAGCCAGTTCCATCAAAACCTTGTACAGGATGGGTACTTTTAAAGATATCCAGGTGCATTCCGAGCCTTTCCGGAGTGGTGTGAATCTGATCATTCGCACGGAGGAAAATCCCATTGTGGCAGGAGTTTCTTATATCGGACTCAAGGCTGTCAGCCGGGACAAGCTGGATGAACTGGTAACCCTTAGGCAGGGCAGCTATTGGTCGGATCAGGTTAAAAGCCAGCTGCTTACCAAGCTGAAGGCAGAGTATAAATCCAAGGGTTTTGCCAATGTAACCATGGAGATCAACGAACGCAGTATGGAAGGCAACCGGGTAACGCTCACCGTCTTCATCGATGAAGGCAGGCGTGTGGTGGTCAGCAAGATAAGTTTTACCGGAAATACCAGCTTTGAATCCCGCACTTTGGCACGGCGTATGAAGACCAAGACCGCTGGCTTCTTCCGTTCCGGTCGTTTCGACCAGGAGAAATTTGATCAGGATCTGGTCAATCTGGCGAGTTTCTACAAGAAGAATGGGTTTATAGACGTTCGGGTGGGGCCTTATCAGAACGAGCAGGTCAACGAACGTGAACTGGAGATAGTGATCAATATCCGGGAGGGAGCGCGTTACAGCTATTCCCGCACCGAGATCAGCGGTAATTCTCACTTCACAACGGAGCGTTTGGCCTCCGTCTTCACGCTTCGGGAAGGTGATGTCTTTGATCAGGAGAAGTATGAGAAGCAGCTTGGACAGGTTTATTCCCTCTATTTTGACGAGGGTTTCATCTATGTAAACATCACTCCGGATTACAATAAGAGCGATAGCTTGGTGGTGGTGAACCTGGTGATCGAGGAAGGCGTTCGGGCCAGAATCCGTCAGATCCATCTCACCGGAAACATGCGCACCAAGGAAAAGGTGCTGAGGCGTCAGCTTGAGGTTGCTCCCGGGGATTATTTCCGGCAGACTCAGGTGCTGCGCAGTCAGCAGAATATCTACAATCTGGGCTTCTTCGAGCCGGATATCAAGCTGGATTATACCCGAATCAACAATGCCGGAGACATCGATCTGCATATTGACGTGATGGATAAGAGTTCCGGCGTCGCCAACGGCGGCATCGGTTACAATAGCCAGGACAAGTTTGTGGGACAGCTATCTATTTCGCAGAACAATCTCTTTGGTAACAACTGGTCCAGCAGCGTGACCTGGGAATTTGGCGGCTCCACTCAGAATTTTGAATTCAGCTTCACAAACCCCAATTTATATGATTCAGACATCCTTCTGGGCTCCAGCCTCTACTACACGGAAAAGGATTGGAGCACAGGCTATTACAAGGTTTACAACCGGGGTGGAAGCCTGAGGCTGGGTCAAAGCCTGCCTTGGGTGAACCGCACTCGCATCGTGGGCGGTTATTCTTGGTATTCAAAGCGTTACCGGATCACAAACATGAATTCTGTGCTGCAGGATCCGGTCTCTTTTGCCAATCTGATCGAGTTGGATAGTCTTTCCTGGCAATACACTTCCGCTTTGAATGTGACCCTGAGCCGGGACACCCGGGATAACGTCTTCTTCCCCACCAGAGGCACTCAGGTGACCTTTTATACCGAGCTGGCAGGGGGAATGCTGGGCGGAGATTTTGATTATCTGAAAAACATCGCTCAGGTAAATTGGTATATGGAAGCCTGGAAGAAGCTTACGCTCCGCACCAAGTGGCGCTTCTGCTACATTTCTCCCTTTGGAGATTCCAAGGAAGCTCCGCCAGATGAGAAGTTCTATCTGGGTGGCACCGGGCCGGACGGCATCCGGGGATTTCCGGATCGTTCCGTGGGTCCCGTGGGCGGTGGTTCACGAGCCATACTCTTCTCCACCGAGCTGGGTTATCCTTTGGGTGGAGATCAGATCATCGGTGTGCTCTTCTTTGATGCCGGAAATGCTTACAATCATCTGCGGGAATTCAATTTCCTGAAGCTGAAGAAAGGTGTGGGCGCCGGAGTGCGTATCCGCAGTCCCTTTGGCTTGATCGGCTTTGATTATGCCTTCAACCCCGAAGATCGCACCTGGGAACCGCATCTGCAGTTTGGCACGACTTTCTAAAGCACATGAAATACACTCATCTCTTCGGACCGGTTATGTCCCGCCGCTTGGGAGTTTCACTGGGCGTGGATCTGGTGCCGTATAAGTATTGCCCGCTCAATTGTGTATATTGTGAGGTGCAACGCACCACGCATCTGCAGACGACCCGGCAGGAGTTCTTTCCTCTGGAGGATATCTGTCAGGAGCTTTCTGCCTTTCTGCGGGCTAAACCCAGCCTGGATCACATCACCTTCTCCGGAGCGGGAGAACCAACTCTCTATAGCCGGATAGGTGAGCTGATAGCCTTTATTAAGACCAATTTCCCGGGCTACAAGCTGGCTCTGCTCACAAACGGAGTGCTGCTGGACGATCCGCAGCTCCGGCAGGATGTGCTGCCTTGCGATATTATCCTGCCCAGCCTGGATGCCGTGAGCGAGGAGATCTTTCAGAAGCTGAATCGTCCCAAAGCGGGGCTACTAGCTTCCACGCTGGTCGATTCTCTGATCTCTCTGCGGCACGAGTATGCCGGTAAGATCTGGCTGGAAGTCTTTATTATCCCAGGCCTTAACGATCATGACGAGGAGCTTTACCGCCTGCGGGATGCCATCGGCAGGATCAAGCCGGACTTGGTGCAGATCAACAGTCTGGACCGTCCCGGAGCCGAGGATTGGGTGAAGGCTGCCGATACTGAGCTGCTTTCACGGATCAAGGATCTCTTTTCTGAGACTCTGGATTTCCCGGTCGAGATCATCGCCAAAGTGGAATACAAAAAATACAGCCATCCCGTAGATAGTGAAGCCAAGGAAGTGGTCAAATCCCTCCTGGTGCGCCGTCCCTGCACCGCGGAGGATATGGCAAGCATCCTGAATCTGCACATCAACGAGATTTCCAAGATACTCAGGCAATTCAGCGCTGATGGCCGGGTGGTTTCCCACCGGGAAGAGCGGGGGATTTTTTACCAATGGAAGTCCTGAGCCCCAATATCGCCATAATCACCGCTGCCGGATCCGGCTCCCGGATGGGAGGCGAGGTCAGGAAGCAGTATCGCGAACTGGGAGGAATCCCGGTTCTGATCAGAACGCTTTCCGTCTTTATGGATTCTCCTCTCATCTCAAGCATCCTGATCACCGCTCCGGAGGAAGATACCGAGGCCACCGCAAGCTTGATCGCGCACTATTTTGAGAATACAACCAAGCCCTGGAAGGTGATTGCCGGGGGCAAAGAGCGTCAGGATAGCGTTTATAACGCCTTGTGTGCTTGTCCCAAAGACACCGGATACGTCTTTATCCATGATGGCGTGAGGCCTTTTATAAACCTGGAGCTTTTACAAGAGCTCTATCTGGCCGTGCAGAATTGCGGGGCAGTGATCCCCGGTGCACCGCTCAAGCATACCATCAAGGAAGTACAAGACGGAGTGGTGAAAAGCACCCTGGATCGCAGCAAGCTGATGCAGGTCTTCACTCCACAGGTCTTTGAATACACTCTGATTCTGGAGGCTCATCAGAAGGCTGGAGAAGAAGGTTTTTACGGCACGGACGATGCTGCCTTGCTGGAGCGTTTTGGCGGAACTGTGCAAGTGCTGCCTTGCTCTGAGATGAATATCAAGCTCACGGATTCCCATGATTGGGCTCTGGCTGAGTTCTATTTGAATAGATTTATTAAGCATAAATGAGGACTGAATGAAACAGATTATAAGAAAACCGAATACCGCTATCAGGCTCCTGAAAAACTTGGAAGCCAAGGAGATATCCTTCCGCATTCCGGTGCTGGGATTGGGCTGTGGAGTTTTGGGACTGGCACTGCCCAGAGTCAGCCTAAAGCTGGGAGAATATGCTTCCACACTGCTTAAAGCCTTGGAATACAGAGGCTATGACTCCACCGGAGCAGCCTTCCAGGATGATAAAAAGAACATCACTCTGCTCAAAGACGTGGGTGCTCCCAGCAATCTGGTGAGAACCCTGGGCATCGAAAAGCAAGCCGGAAAGATCTTCTGCGGACAGGTTCGCTGGGCCACTTTTGGTCAGGTCAACAAGGTCAATGCCCAGCCTCATGAAGTGAAGTGCAAACGCCATATCTACGGCGCTCACAACGGCAATATCACCAATACCCGCGAGCTCAAGGTCTTCCTCACCCAGGAAGGTCACACCGTGCTTTCGGATAACGACGGTGAGATGCTGGTGCACAGTGTGGAACACTATTTTGATATCGAGATGGATAAAGCCGGAAACCCCATCATCCCGGAAGAACGCAAGGCCTGCATGCGCCGTGCCATCATTCGCACTGCAGACCGCATGGTGGGTTCCTATGCCGCGGTGATTGTGGATCCCGAAACGGAAACTTCCTGGGCGATTAAAGCCGGAAGCAGCCTTTATTTTGGTGTGGGCGAGCTGGAAGACTCTCCCTTCTGCCTGGCCTCCAGCGATCTCACAGCCGTGCTGCGTTTTACCAAGCGTTTAGTCAATCTGCGGGAAGGCGAATTTGCCGAATACACCGCGGAGAACTATCAGATCTATGCCGCCAAAGACCTCAGCTTCAAGAAAGTGGGTCAGAAGGACGAAATCTACAAGGCCGGGGATAAGATTTATACCCAGCCGGTCTGGTCCAAGCTTCGGGCGGAAGATATCGCTCTGCTGCCGGGCTTTGAATACTTTATGGATCAGGAGATCAAGGCGCAGGTGGAGAGCACCGGCAAACTGATCAAGCTCTTCCAGGGTGGCTCCAATACAGGAAAACGCATGATCCAGCTCCTCTCCGAAGAGAAACTTCTGGATCACATGAATGGTGTGATGCTGGAGATCGTGGGAACCACCGGAGCCGAAGAACGCGGCAAGCTCTTTGACGAACTCCTGGATAGCACCACTTTCAAGCTCTTCTATCAGACAGCCGGTGATGAATATCAATCCATCCTGGCAGCCGCTCAGCAGGAAGGATTCCTGCAAAAATATTTCTTCTCGGATGAGAAGAATATCTTCCTGGATCTGATCGGCAAAGACTATGAGATCAGCCGGGTCTTTTTGGCCAAAGTGCTGGATTCCCTCTCGGAACGGCTGGATGTGACCAAGTTTGAACACACTGTGCAGAGCTTCCTGAAAGAACTGAAGAATACCATCCAGTGCAGCCGCAATGCCTACACAATCGCCTGTGGAACATCTTTTAACGCCACCAAGGTTGCCGCTCTCTTCTTCAATTCCATCGCCGAAATCGAGATCATCCCCATCCTCCCCGGAGACTTCCGCGGCGAGTATTCCAATTGCATCAAGGACAACGATCTCATCATCGGAGTCTCACAATCCGGCGAAACCAAAGACCTCATCGATATCTTCAACGATATCACTGGCAAGGAACTGAAAGTACACAAAGTGGTATTGGTCAACAACATGAATTCCACTCTGGGACAGGAAAAAGCCGATACCGCCATCCCCATCCTCTGCGGTCCCGAGATTGCCGTTCCTGCCACCAAGAGCTTCATGAATCAGATCACCCTCTTCTACTATCTGGCAATCCGTGCCGGACAGATGAAGCTGGAACTCCTGGACGCCAATGACCCCAAACGCAGCAAGCTGGCAGAAGATATCAAGCGCCGTCTGGACAGCCTGGGCACCATCCCTTCACTCCTGGCAGAGACGATCGATAATACCTCGGACGTGATAGATTCCATGGCTGCCAAGATCTATATGGAACCCTCCCTGCACATTCTGGCCACCAAGATCACCGGTGTGGCTCTGGAAGGAGCTCTCAAGATCCGCGAGACCGTGCTCAACCATGCCGAAGGCAGAGAAGCCTCCGAATTCAAGCACGGACCCAATACCATTCTGGGCAAAAACACCGTCTTTGGCCTGAAACACGTGCGAAACTTCGTAAATTCCTATGGAGAACTGGTGGATAAGGTGGACGATCTGGGGCAGCAACGCGGTCTGGATCACAAGGAAACCAAAGAGATATTCAAGGCCATGAATACCTATATGTTCACCCGTAACCAGCCTTTCAACCTCAGTAAAGCAGGCTTGGAAGTCTTTAACGAAGTGATCGCCAAGCACGACTTTTTTGAGCCTATGTACCGCAGCTACCCCCTGATCTATGTGACCGGACCGGAAGAGCGGGACGTGAACCTCACCATCTCTCAGATCAATACCCACAAGATCCGCGGTGCCAGAACCTATGTGATCGCCGAGGAAAACTCCAACCTGCTGAAGAATGCCAGCACCAACCCCAATGAAGGCAGCTACTACGGCTGGGCCTACATTATGCTGCCCAAAACGGGTGACAGCCTGCTGACCTGCTTCTCCGCCACCCTAGTCCTGCAGCTTCTGGCACTCAGAATGAGCGTCCGCAAGCTGAACAAGCTGGATCGCCTGGGCGTGATCGATCACGGTGTGCATCCGGACGTGCCCAAGAACGTTTCCAAATCCATCACGGTGGACTAAGTGATTCCCTTCCGGATTGGTTTTGGCTACGACGTTCATCGTCTGGCACCTGGTCGCAAGCTCATCCTGGGCGGGGTGGAGATACCTCACTCCCGGGGGCTACTGGGACACTCCGATGCAGACGTTCTGATCCATGCCATCATCGATGCTCTTTTGGGAGCACTGGCTCTGGGAGACATCGGCGCACTCTTTCCGGATAACGACATTAAATACAAGGATATAGACAGCCGTATCCTCCTGCGTGAAGCCTACCGCCTGGTGCAGGAAAAAGGCTACCGGCTGAGCAATCTGGATTCCACCATCTGCGCTCAGGAACCCCGCCTGGCGCCCTTTATCCTCTCTATGCGTGAAACTTTGGCACAGGATCTTCTGTCAGAGCTGGAAGCCATCTCCGTGAAAGCCACCACCGAAGAAGGCCTGGGCATCAGCGGTTCCCGCGAAGGGATCACTGCCTCGGCCGTTGTAGTTCTGGAGAAGCTATGAAAGCTATTGCCATCATCGGCTATCATCACACCGGTAAAACAACTGCCGCAATTGCCCTGATTTCCGCTCTCAAAGCTCGGGGCTACAAGGTCGCCAGCATCAAGGATATCCATTCTGAGGCCTACCGTGCCGATAAAGATGGCTCAAACTCCGCCAAGCATGCAGCAGCGGGAAGCTCTGCCGTCTTTGCCCGTGGGATCTATGACAGCGCTCTGATCCTTCCCGGAAGCCAACAGCGAGATGGCAGCTACATCCAGCCTGATCTGGCAGAGATAATCAGCTACCTCAAAGCCGACTGGCTGGTGATTGAAGGCATGAAAGACGCTCCCGTTCCCAAGATCGTCTGCGCCGAAACCACAGAGCAATTGGACGAATTGATCGACGAGACCACCATCGGCATCTCCGGGATTATCTCCGGAGAGCTGGAATCCTACCAAGGCCTCCCAGTCTTCTGCCTGCAAAAGCAGCATGACGCCTTTGTGGAGACCGTGCTCCGGCGCAGCTTCGAGATCCTCCCCTGCTCCCCTCCGGAATGCTGCAGCGCCTGCGGCAAGGATTGCTACCAAATGGCTTGTGACATCGTGCAAGGCCGTGCCAAACGCAACGCCTGCGTGCAGGATAACGCCAAGGAGCTGATCCTGAAGATTGCCGGGGAAGAGCTGGCAATCGTTCCCTTTGTGCAAAAGCTTCTCAAAGACAGCATCCTGAGCTTTGTGCACAACCTTAAGGGCGTGGATAAAGCTGGCAGCATCGAGATCTCCATCAATCCTCTTGCCTCAGAGGAAGACCTGGGCGCTCCCTTTTAGGATCCACAGTGCTCCAAATCTGCGAAATCTTTTACAGTCTACAGGGTGAATCGAGTTATTCCGGTTTACCCTGTATTTTTTTGCGCCTGGCAGGCTGTAACCTGCGCTGCTCCTGGTGCGACACCAGCTATTCGCACTCCGAAGGCAACTCCATGAGCCTGCCGAGTATCCTCAGCGAGATCAAAGCCTATCCTGCCCGCCTGGTGGAAATCACCGGTGGCGAGCCTCTGCTCCAGAAGGCAGCACTCCTCCCCCTCTTTGCCACTCTCCACTCCGAAGGCTACACCATTCTGCTGGAGACTAACGGTTCTGTTTCCCTGCAGGGACTGCCCGACTACGTGACGGCCATTGTGGATATCAAATGCCCCGCCAGCGGCGTTTGGAACACCGAAGCAGACCTTTCCCCTTGGCTGGAGAATCTGGCGCGCCTACGGCCTCAGGATGAGCTCAAGTTTGTGCTCGCCTCCCGCCAGGATTACCTTTTTGCGGTGGATTTTATCCAGGCTCACAGCTTACAGGCATATCACATCATCTTTTCCCCCATAGCGGAGCGCCTTGCTCCCACCCAGCTTGCCGCCTGGCTGCTGGAAGACGGCCTGCCCTACAGGTTGCAACTGCAACTGCACAAGCTCATCGACCTCAAATAGTCCCGCCACTCTCCTTTTTCTCCCCCCATTAAAAAAAGTGCTTGCAGGAAACGGCGCTCTTTTTGGTATTGAATTCAGATTACTGTGGAGTATAAATGAAAAAAGAGCAGTTTGAGGATTTTCTCACTCAGCACGAAAGGCGGATATACAATTATATCTGGAATTTGGTTCGCAATGAGGCAGATGCTCAGGACCTCACCCAGATCACCTTTCTGGCCTTTTATGAACACATCGAGAGCATAGATGCCGAGACCTCTCTGGCCTATCTCTACCGCATAGCACACAATAAGAGCTACTCCCACCTCAAGAAGAATTCCCGCTTCATCAGCAAGGATCCGGGAGATTTCAATCTCATGCCCGCCCCCAAAGAGTATTCCGAGCCGGATTTCTCTCCCCTGCACGCCGCCTTGGCAGAGCTTCCCCCCAAACTCTCCGGAGTTCTCCACCTGCAATACTTTGAAAAGCTCAGCTACAAGGAGATTTCAGCCCGCCTCGGTATATCCGTGAAGGCCGTGGAATCGCTCTGCGTTCGTGCCAAGAAAATCCTTCGTAAAAAAATGATGAAGGAAGAAGCACAGGCTGAGGTATAGACTATGAAACATAATATAAAGGAGACACAGCGATGAGATGCTCAAAAGCAGAACACCTGATCATCAACCAAGTCGCCGGGGAACTACGTCCCAGGCTCAAGTCTGCTCTAAACCAGCATCTTGAAGCTTGTCCCGCCTGTCGCGACTTTCAAAAAGACCAAATTAAACTCAACACGATGATCTTTCCCGCCTCAGCTCCGGAATTTCCCTCCGGACTTCACGCCCGCATCATGGCAGAAGTCAGCTCCCAAAGAGCCGGGCAGATCCATCACTCCAGCCTTTTCACCCAGAAGCTCCCGGTTGCCGCAGCTATGATTCTAAGCCTCTACATCGGCAGTCTGGTGGGCATAAAGACCTATAACAGCCAAAATCAAAGCGCAGCCCAGACCCAGGAAGAAGAGAGCACCGAGCTCGCCACCTTCGGTGAAAACAGCATCCTGGAAGACTACGCTAATGGAGCAGAAAATGAGCAAGAAGCTTTCTAATATCCTGCTGCTGGTGTCCCTGGCCTTCAATCTGGCCGTCGTGGCAGCCTTTATATATATGACTGTGCGGGGACCACACCACCATCACAGAACCCGTCCCAGACCAGATACAGAGTCCTATCGACACAGAGATAGAGACAGCACCTGGGCAGATTCAGACAGTATCCGCGCCCTCAGAACCACTTTCCGTGAAACCAAACACGAATTCATGACCGAGCTGGCCAAAGAACCCATCAACGAACCAGCCTTGAACACCATATTAGAACGCTCTCTGAGTGAACAATCCCTTCTCGAACGCGAGCTCGGCAAACGCCTGATCGAACGCCGTAAAGAGATGAGTTCCGAAGAGGCAGAAGCATTTTTTAACCGCAGAGCCGAGCGCCTTCGACGCTTCTCTGAAAGAATTGACCGTATGAACCGGAGAAACCGGGATGGGGACAGAGATAGATACAGACGCCCCGACCGCAGATTCACCCGGGATCAGGAAGGAGAATAAATGAAAAAGATAATCACCCTCGCACTTGCACTCAGTCTGATGACTGTAATGCTCCTGGCTCAGACCAGCGAGCAAAACCAAAACGAAACCAACCCCGCCCGTCCGGGACAATCCGAGCAGAACCACCGTCCCGGCCATAACCCCAATATGAACAACCATCAGGGAAACCGTCCCATGCACATGGGCATGAATCATGGCATGCACCAAGGCCAAAACAACGGACTTGGCATCTGGGGACGCCTGGATCTGAACCGCACTCAGCACGCTGAAATCACCCGTATGGTAGAGCGTTACCGTGCCGGTCAGAGAGCCAAAGGCGAGACCATGCGCGAGCTCAGAGATGAGCTTCACCAAGCTATGATGAACGATAATTTCCGCCGAGCCCGCACCCTCAACCGCAGAATCAACAACCTGCGCACCGAGATGTCTGAAGCTCGTCTGAACCATCATGAGCGCATCATGGATCAACTCTCAGCCGATCAGAAAGCCCAGCTCCGCCGCATTATGCAAGAGATGCGGGGTAGAATGCAAAACCACCGTCAGAATGATGATGGCCGCATGGGACGCGGTGGCATGAGAAACGGTCCCCGCGACGGCAGTGGACAAGGCCAATATGGCGATTGTGACGATTGCGAGGATTGCGAGAACCATCAGAACCCAAATAGCGAACAGAATTAAAAAAACCCTCCTCAGTAAACCAGTAACCGCCGGAGTTCCCAAGACTCCGGCGGTTTTTTGAGTGAACATAGTGGAAGCGACATCTTGTCGCTTAACAGTGATTAGGGATTAGGG
>JAZHDE010000216.1:0-2848 GCA_036584515.1 Candidatus Cloacimonadota bacterium
TATTGATATTTGTTTATGATGAACGTATGCTGACCTGGTCGATGGGCTGCCGCCCATCGCTATCAGATAATGGCCCCTTCAGGGCTGCAGGCAGCTCCGCTGCCTCTGCCAAAGCGGAGATTTCGGGGTCCCCGAAGTTGAACGAAGTGAGGCTTCAGGGTGAATTGGCAGACCAAATATTGGGCAGACCAGTTAAGCACGCAGCTCTAATCCCTAGTCCCTAATCCCTTGGCGAAGCCATAACTTAATACAGGATAAGCCTTTCTTTAGCCAGGGTTAAGGATACGCTAAAGATAGGCTAAAGAAACGTTAAAGAAGCGAAGGAGAGAGAAGGCGTGGTGGCGCGGTCTGCCCCTACAGGTTAATAGTGAATAGTTCATGGTGAATAGAGCGAAGCCGCAGTCTCCCAGCTATGCGCTTACGGTCTAATCCCTAGTCCCTAGTCCCTAATCCCTGTTCACTGACAGGCGCAGCAGTCAGCACCTTCACAAAATCGTACAAAGCCTGATTGGTAAAGCCTTTTTCAAAGAACTGCACCACACCCATAGAGCGTAGGGCAGAGACTCTTTGCGGATCCACCAGGCCAGATAGCAACACCACCGGCACCAGATATCCTTCTTCCCGGATCTTGGCCAGAGCCTGTTCCCCGGAGATTACCCCCAGGTTCATGTCCAGAAGCAAGAGGTCCACCGGATCTTTGCTGAGGATATCCAAAGCATCTTCCAGGCATGCCGCGGCTTGGTAGAGATAGCCCTTGCGCTCAAAGCTACGTTTGTAGAGATTCCGGATGCCTTCATCATCATCCAGCAGGAGGATGTGGAAATTGCGGTTTCCACTCTCATTTCCACCTTGCTTCAGCATCTCAGCTATCTTGTTTGAGATTTCATTCTTGGAAAAAGGTTTTTGGATATAGGTGAGATCGGCATTGATGATGCCCTGATTCACCAAAACATCATCGTTGAAGCCTGAAACAAACAGGACTTTCTGACGTGGGACGATCTCTCGGACCTGCTCCGCCATCTCCCTGCCATTGATCCCCGGCATTACGATATCGGTCACGATCAGGTCCGGACGCAATCCGTGCCGGATAGTTTCCAGAGCCTCCATGCCGCTGGAGCAGGAGCTTACCTTGTAGCCCAGACCCGTAATCATACGGCTGATATAGCGTCGCAAAGCATCTTCATCTTCCACGATCAGGATGGATTCTCCGGAGCCTTTCTTCATCTCTTGCAGGCCTCTCTCTTCCAGGGAGTCATATTCTCCCCGCACAGCCGGGAACAGAATCTTGAAAGTGGTGCCTTCTCCCTCTTCGGAGTAGAGCAGGATATGTCCCCTGGATTGCTGAACCAGGCCATAAACTATGGAGAGCCCCAGCCCGGAGCCCCTGCCCACGCTTTTGGTCGTGAAGAAGGGTTCATAGACTCTGTTCTGGATTTCCTTGCTCATACCGCAGCCATCATCTGAAATGCTGAGAATCACATAATCACCCGGAGCAATTTCCGTGTGAGTATCCTGATAAGCTTCATCTATGCTGAGGTTGGCTGTGTTGATCTTGATCAGACCACCCAAAGGCATGGCATCGCGGGCATTGACCACAATGTTCATGATCACCTGTTCCATCTGACCGGGATCGGCAAACACGGCATCAAGCTGGGTCGAAAGATTGGTCTGGAACTTGATGTTCTCGCCCAAAACGCGGACAAACATGCTCTCCATGTTGTGAATCAAATTATTCAGATCCAGGTTGCGGGGTTGTGCCACCTGTTTACGGCTAAAGGCCAAAAGCTGCTGCGTGAGCTGTGCTGCCCGCTTTCCTGCCTTGACCATCTCATCCACGCTGATCATGAGCGGATCATCGGCTTCAAGGCTGCTGATCAGTTCCTCTCCGTAACCAAGAATCACGGTGAGAAGGTTATTAAAGTCGTGGGCAATGCCTCCGGC
Organism: Candidatus Cloacimonadota bacterium; assembly: GCA_036584515.1. Taxonomy (GTDB): domain Bacteria; phylum Cloacimonadota; class Cloacimonadia; order Cloacimonadales; family Cloacimonadaceae; genus PHBP01. The sequence continues at coordinate 1,942 of JAZHDE010000216.1, forward strand.
GAGTTGCCCCACAGCTTCCATTTTCTGGCTGGCGATAAGCTGGTCTTGCAGGGATTTGCTCTCAGTGATATCGTTGATCATCGCCACCATGATCTTTTCTCCGGGATATTCCTGATATTGCAGGTCGATTTCCACGGGGTAAATGCTGCCGTCTTTACGGCGCTGGCGGGTTTCAAAGAACACACTGTTCTTCTTCCCGGCCAAAAGTGGCTCCAGAAGCTTGTGGATTTCCGGCTCGTTCATATCCGGGCAGATATCCGTGGGCTTCATCCTGAGGAGTTCCTCCTTGCTATAGCCGGTGTTGCGCGAAGCACCCAGGTTTGCATAGGTGATATTCAGATTGAAGGGATCCAGGATGTAAATCTCGCTCAGATTGCCGTCTATAATGGAGTAAAGCTTTTGGCGTTCCAGATCCGCCTGTCTGCGGCTGGTGATATCAATACTGGTGGCTCCCACGATTTGCTCGCCCCGGGAATTGATCTCCAGCTTGGCATTGATCAGCACCCAGATAATCTGGCCTTGCTTATTGTAAAGCGCAGCTTCAAAATTCTCCACATGACCATCTCGTTGCAGAGCTTCCTTCAGGATTTCTCTCTGCCGGGGATCTACGTAGATACTGTGAATATCTTTTATGGCTGCAACAGCCTCTTCCGGGCTGTCGTAACCGAGTATACGGGCATAGGAAGGATTGATCATCACATAGCGATCGTCCAAAGTGGATTGCAGGATGCCCACCACGGCATTTTCAAAAAGTGAACGGTATTTGGCCTCACTATCGTTGAGTGCTTCCCGGATTTTAACAGATTCGGTGACGTCGGTCAAAACGCCCACAGAGCCGATCACCTTGCCTCCTCCATCCCGGAGAGGTGCTCCGCTGACGTGCATCCACATCATTTCCCCATTCTTC
>JAZHDE010000217.1:0-15166 GCA_036584515.1 Candidatus Cloacimonadota bacterium
TACATCATCGAGTTCAAAGTCGATGGCGAAGGCAAGGCGCTGCACCAGATCAAAGTGGTGTATTCCAAATCTGCTATATGAGCTACAAGTTGCTGGGTTTTGGGGTCTTTAATAGATCCGCTGAGGTAGCTCTTTATCCGGTTGTGGAGGTTCAAAGCTTTGCCTACATAGATGATCTCTCCCTCGGAATTCTTCCAGATATAGATCCCTGGTTGGGTGGGCAGGAAGGACAGCTTGTCTTTTAGACTTTGCGGAATCTCTTCCATAGGTTCTCTCTGACCTCAGTCAGATAGTCAAGCTTCAGAACAATACCTGCCAGATAGAAGATTACCAGACAGGCAACAGCATATAAGGAATCTTTGAAGATAAGCAGAAGCTTGGTGTCAGCTCTGAAGTATTGGTTTGTGGAGATTATCAAGAGGTAGAGCACAACGCAGATCATACTTGCTTTTCCCAGGTTCCACCAGATTCCCTTGTAACTCACTTTGGGCAGTTTCCTCTTTAGGATGGAGATCAGTACAATGTAGTTCACTGCTGCAGTGATTGAGGTGGAAAAAGCCAAGCCTCGATGACCCATGAACTGCATCAGGATATAGTTCAGAGTGATATTCAGTAAGACGATGAAGGCTGCAATCCTTACAGGTGTTTTGGTATCCTTATTAGCATAGAAGATAGGGGTCATGGTTTGATTAAGACTGTAGAAGATCAGACCGATAGAGTAAAAGAACAAGGCCTGAGTGGTCATCAGGGCTGCTTTACTACCAAACTCTCCCTGAAAGAAAAGTATCCTGACAAAGTCTCCTCCGAGTGCTAGGATGAGAGTAGTAATGGGTAGAATCAAGTAGCCCAAAGTTATAGAAGAAAAGCGTAGGCTCTCGCTCAGTTCTTCATAGTTTTCCTGCACAACACACCTTGAATAAAGGGGTAGCACAGCTGTTCCTGCTGAGATGGCGAAGATTCCCAGAGGCAATTGCATCAGTCTATTGCCATAGCCCAAAGCTGTGATGCTTCCTATAGGTAGGAAAGAAGCCATTATGCCATCAGCGATAAGGTTTATCTCTCTAATTCCAATCCCTATCATAGAAGGTATGAATCGCTTCCACAGTAAAGTTAGAGATTCTCCGCTGAACTTGATGACCAGTGCCCATCTATAGCCAATCTTTCTAAGGTACGGCAGGTTGATCACAGTCTGCAGGAATCCTCCCAAGAAGACACCCCATCCTGCCCAGATTATCAGTTCCTCTGCTCTCAGCTTCAGTATCCACCAGGGAAGCACAACCGTAAGGATCATTCCCAGATTCAAGAGTGCAGAGGAAAGTCCGGTCATAAAGAAATAGTCATGGGAGTTTAGGATTGCTATCATGGTGGAAGAGAGGCCAATAAAGAAGAGATAGGGAAAGATGATCCTTGTTAGTTTAATTGCAAAGAAAGCTGTTTCTGGGGCAAGACCGGGATAGATCAGCTTGATGATCAGCGGTGCAAATGCAATGCCGAGAGCTACCAATACCGCAAGGAAGAGAGTAAGGATGGAGAGCACATTCAGAGCGAACTCAAACTGTTTCTCCTTGGTAGTCTTTGTACCCATTTCATTGTATATGGGAACAAAGGCTGTGGATAGCGCTCCTTCACCAAATAGCCTTCTAAGTAGATTCGGAATGGTATAGGCAACATTGAAGGCATCATTGAGGAAGTTTGCCCCAAAGAAGAAGGCCATTACTTGGTCACGCACCAATCCGAGGATCCTGCTGAGGAAGATAGCAATGGACATTACGGCTATGTTCCTGGCCAGTCTTTTATTTGCCATCTTATGCTGCCAGGCAGTTCTTAAGACTATTATAGAGTTTGATCAAGATCAAGCTCAAATTCACGTTTCTGCTGATCTTACGGTTCAGATCCTGAAGTATGAGCAGATAGTCCAAAGCCCGATCCCTGATAGCATATCTTTGGAGGCTAATATCTGAGAGGAACTCCAATTGATCAATGTTGGTTACTTGTTCTGGATCTGTCTGAACGATCACGAGATCATTCACCAAAGCCGTCATAAAGCGGATTAGTTCCTTTGCCTTCTCAGCGTTAAAGGTGTCTTTGAGCTTACTCAAAAAAGTATAAAACGCCATGTCATTAGCTTCATATGCTTGCTGGAGAAGCTCAAAGCTCAGCTTCCGAATCTCACTGTTGCTGTCCAGAGCGAGCCTGGCAGCTTCTTTGAAGCTTCCATTGGCAATTCTCGCTGCTGTCTTTGCTAAACCAGCGTCTATATCAAATCTTTCTTTGAGAAGGCTCTCAATCACATGATTAGCCAAGGGTTTAAAATAAACTTGCTGGCACCGTGAGATCAGGGTTGGGAGCATCATACTCAGACGTTCCGTGAGAAGGATCAGCACAGTACTGGGAGGAGGTTCTTCCAGTTTCTTCAAGAAGGCATTAGCTGTTGATGGATTCATCATGTCAGCATCTTCGATGATCACAATCCGGTACTTTGCTTCAGAGATGGAAAGCTCCAGCCTTTTGCTGAGCATTGTGATGCTTTCTTTGCGGATCTCTATTGCACCTGAGTAATGAAGATCTTGCCAAGGACTGTTAATCTTGTTCTCAATGTATTCCAGATACTGCTTTCTGCTCTCGTTGTTTTTAATTTCGCCTTCTGAGGTCATTTGAAGGTTTGCACTGGGGAAAACGTAGATGAAATCGGGATGTTCGTAAGCAAGAAACTTCCTGCAGGAGTTACAAACTCCGCAGGGCTTGAACTGGTTACTGGAAAGACAATTCAAGCCCATGCCAAAGTATAGAGCCGTCAGAAGCTTCCCAATGCCATCCTGACCATGAAACAGATAGGCCTGAGCCACCCTGTCGTTGGCAATCTGAGTGGAAAGCAGTGATACTACCTGATCCTGTCCTTTGATTTGTCTGAACATTAAACTATGGTTATCTTGCTCTTGCCAGCATCTTCCGAGGTGCTTTTCTCGAAGATTTCTTTCACATAGGGACTGGTAAACTCGCTTGCCAGGATATCATAGATCAGAACATCATGATAAGCTCCTGCCATAAATACGTACTGACGCCTTCTGCCCACAGGTTTGAAGCCAACTTTCTCATAGCATCTGACTGCTCTTTGATTGTAGGCCACTACTTCAAGGCTGATATTATTCAGGTTTAGAATATTGAATCCATAATCCAGAGCCAGGGCTGTGGCTTCAGCGCCCACGCCCCTATTCCAATAGGTCTTATCGCCAATGAAGATGCCAAAAGTAGCCCTTCGGTGAGTTTCATTGGTATCATGCAGGCCAACGTTCCCGATCACCTTGTTGTTTTCCTTTTCCACGATGGCAAAAACATGGTGGTTGTCCATCAGGTTCTGCAGAGTGTTCTTTTCTTTTCCCTGATCAAGGATTCCCGAAGAGAAGAGCACAAACTGCCCCACTTCCAAGTCATTTGCCCATTCTGTGTATTTGTCCACATCTTCGAGAGATATGGGGGAGAGGTAACACTGCTCTCCACTAAGCTTTCTGTAGTATTTCATGATAAACTCCCAGTATTATTCAAGTGCTTTTTTCTTTGGATCTATCAGGTTGAGCTTGGCAGCATTTGTCAAGAGAATTCACATCTTTTCTCATATCCTCAAGATACCGGTCAAAGCCTGACAAAGCGATTGACAATATCCTGCCTTCATAGAAAAAAGCTCCCAGACAGGAGAACAATAGAATTGAAAACCAAGATAATCATCAAAGGTGCCTCAGAGCACAACCTGAAGAATATAAACCTGGAAATTCCCCGCAATCAACTGGTAGTCTTCACCGGTGTATCAGGCAGCGGTAAAAGCTCTCTGGCTTTTGACACACTTTATGCAGAGGGTCAACGCCGCTACGTAGAATCTTTATCGGCCTATGCCAGACAGTTTCTGGGCCAGATGGAGAAACCCAAGCTGGACTATATAGAAGGGCTCTCTCCAGCTATCTCAATTGAGCAAAAATCTGCCAGCAAGAATCCTCGTTCCACAGTCGGAACAGTGACCGAAATCTACGACTATCTCCGGGTTCTTTTTGCCCGGGTGGGGAAGCAGTATTGCTATTCCTGCGGAGACCCAGTGGGTTCTCAAACGGTTGACCAGATGGTGCAGAGCTTGATGGAGTATCCAGAATCTACCAAGCTGCAGATTCTGGCTCCGCTGGTTCAAAACCGCAAAGGTGAACACAAAGAAGAGCTGGATCTGCTTCGCCAGGCAGGCTTCATCCGTGTCCTGATCAATGGCAAATTACGTAGCCTGGATGAAGAGATAGTTCTGGATAAAAAAAGTAAGCACACCATTGATGTTGTGATTGATCGTCTGGTGATCAAAGAAGGTGTGCAATCCAGATTGGCTGAATCTCTTGAGCTTTCATTGAAAACCTCGGATGGCTTTGTGAAGATTGACCTCTCAGACAGCAAAGAAACTCTCTTGCTCTCTGCTCAAAACTCCTGTTCTAAATGCAATATAGGCTACGAAGAACTTGCGCCACAGCACTTTTCGTTCAATAGCCCTTTGGGGGCTTGTCCCACCTGCAATGGTTTGGGGTACAGGCTGGAATTTGATCCCGAATTGATTGTTCCGGATGAATCCCGCAGTATAATGGATGGAGCTGTCAGCCCATGGGGACGACTGGAAGATAAGAAAGGAAGCTGGACTCTAAACACTATCAAGAACATGGCCAGAGCCTATAACTTCTCCGTCGATGACCCCTGGAGTGAGCTTCCCATTGAGATAAAGGAATTGATTTTCCATGGCAGTAAAGGCAAACGCTTCAAAATAGCATGGAAGAACGCTCATGGTTCCGGGGAGTTTATGGTCAAGTTTGAGGGTATCATCCCTCAGCTCCAGCGCCGCATGCACGAAACCACTTCTGAGGACATGAGACGTTATTACATGCAATACATCAGTGATAAGCCCTGTCCGGATTGTGGCGGTAACAAACTTAAACCCGCTATGCTGGCGGTGAAAGTGGGTGGCTTGGGTATAGCCGATATTACTGCCATGAGCGTGAGACAGGCTCACGATTTCTTCAGTGCTTTGGAATTAAGCGGAAACGAGAAGCTCATTGCAGAAGAGATTCTCAAAGAGATCAGAAGTCGCTTAGGTTTCCTCAATAGCGTTGGCTTGCATTATCTCAGTCTGGATCGCAGATCGCCCACTCTATCCGGTGGAGAAGCCCAAAGAATCCGTCTGGCCAGCCAGATCGGTTCACAGCTTGTAGGAGTGATGTATATTCTGGACGAACCAAGTATTGGTCTGCATCAACGTGATAACAACAAGCTGGCAGAAATGCTGGTGAAGCTCAAAGACCTCGGTAACTCTGTGATCGTGGTTGAACACGATGAAGAGACCATGCGTAAAGCCGACACCATTGTAGATTTCGGTCCGAAAGCCGGTATCAATGGTGGTGAGATAGTAGCTCAGGGCACTATCGAAGAGATTATGCAGAACCCCAATAGCCTCACGGGGGCCTACCTCAGTGGCAAGCTTTCCATCCCTGTGCCAAATCAGCGCACCAAAGCCGATTCCCGAAAGATCAGCATTAAGGGGGCAGTACACAACAATCTCAAAGGGATCGACGTAGACATCCCCATCGGCATGTTGGTTTGTGTCACAGGTGTTTCAGGTAGCGGAAAAAGCTCTCTGATCAATCAAACTCTGCATCCTTATCTACACAACAAGTTCTATCGCACCAACCATAAAGTTGGCAAATTCAACTCCATCACTGGTACCGAGCACGTAGATAAGATTATCGCCATAGATCAGCAGCCCATTGGCAGGACGCCCAGATCAAACCCCTGCACCTACATCAAGCTTTTTGACCCCATCCGTAATCTCTTTGCAGAACTTCCTGCCTCAAAAATGAAAGGCTATAAACCAGGCAGATTCTCTTTCAATATCAAAGGTGGACGCTGCGAAGCCTGCGAGGGAGCAGGTGTCAAGCAGATAGAAATGCATTTTATGGCAGATATCTTTGTGACTTGTGAAGTCTGTAAAGGCAAGCGTTACAACAACGAAACCCTTGCCATCCGTTATAAGGGCAAAAACATTGCCGAAGTCTTGGACATGGACGTTCAGGAAGCCTATGACTTCTTCCAGCACATCCCTTCTATTCGTACTAAACTGGGTACTTTAATGGAAGTAGGCTTGGATTACATCAAGCTGGGACAATCGTCCACCACATTATCAGGGGGAGAAGCTCAAAGAATAAAGCTTTCCAGAGAGCTCTCCAAAGTAAGCACCGGAAACACTCTTTACCTGCTGGATGAACCCACCACGGGACTTCATTTTGACGATATCAGCCGTTTACTCAAGGTTCTTGGCAAGCTTGTCGCCATGGGAAACACCGTACTAGTCATCGAACACAATCTGGACGTGATTAAATGTGCGGATTGGATTATTGATCTTGGGCCGGAAGGTGGAGCCGAGGGTGGAGAAGTGATAGCAATTGGAACTCCTGAAGATATTGCTCAAGTTAGCAGTTCCTATACCGGACAATTCCTAAAGGGCCATCTGAACCCAATACCTGCTCCCAAAAAGTCCAAGCGCAGCAAGAGCAAATAGAGTGGCAGCCATCCGTTTTGAATACACTCCTCCCACTTCGGGCGAACACAGAGTCGGCCTCTGTGCTGATTTCACCGGTTGGCGTATTATCGATATGCTCCCGGAACAAGGTGTCTACAGCATAGAGTTTGATCTGAAGCCCGGGCGCTATTTGTACAAGTTTGTAGTGGATGATATTTGGATGGCAGATCCAAACAATGCTCTGGCAGAAGCTGATCCATTTGGTTCATTTAATTCCATACTGGATTTTGGAGTGGCCGAGATCATCACTCACAGAAGGAAGCTGGAAGACTTCCCTGTGGCTCCGTGGATCAAGGAAGGAATTGTGTATCAGATCTTTCCGGATAGATTCTACAATGGAGATCCTGAACTGAATCCAGACTTTGGTGAAGACTACTATCAGGCTGGCAGACAAGCCCCTCCCGAAGGTCAGTTCCTGAAACCCAATCAGGAGTATTACCACTTTGTTCCGGATTGGTACGACAGTAGCAGCTTAAGACAAAGCCCCTGGCTTCCAAAAGGCCGTCCGGACTGGTGGTCTTTTTATGGAGGAGATTTGCCGGGAGTTATCCACAAGCTCGATTATCTGGATGATTTGGGTGTAAATATAATCTACTTCAACCCTTTGTGGCCTGCAAAGTCCAATCACAAATATGACGCTGCGTCCTATATTGGCATAGATCCGCATTTTGGTAGTCTCAAAGACTTCAAGGAATTGGTGGATAAGGCTCATAAGAAAAACATCAGAATCATTCTGGATGTAGCTTTCAATCACACCGGAGAGACCTTTTGGGCCTTCCGGGATTGCGTGCAAAAAGGACAGGACTCTGAGTATTGGAACTGGTACGATTGGAAGAAATGGCCACTTCCGGAACCGCTACCTGATGATTTTAACCCCAAGGACTACTACCAGTGCTGGTGGGGTATCCGGAATATGCCGGATCTGAATTACGACCTCTCCAGAAAGCATCCGGAAGAGAATGATGTGCATGATATACGCTATGCTATCCCCAATCAGAAGCTGTTGGACTATCTCAAAGAGGTCTGCCGTTGGTGGCTGGAAGAGGCTGGTATTGATGGCTTCCGTCTCGATGTGCCGGACGAAGTCCCATTCTGGTTCTGGGAACTCTTTCGGGGCTGGGTGCATTCCATTAAACCCGATGCCTGGCTGGTGGGAGAGCTTTGGAACAATGCTCAATCCTGGGTAGGCCCCAAGTACTTTGATTCCGTAATGAACTATGCCTATTTCAAGGCACCGGTTCACGACTATTTTATCAAAGCCAAGATCAGCAAGGATGAGTTTATCCGCAGAACTTCAGAGGCCTTCAGACTTTATCCTGAATCTGCTCTGAAAGCCATGATGAATCTTCTGGGTAGCCACGACACCTGGAGAGTCTGGGAATTGGATCCGGAACATAAGGCAGGAGTCGAGCTGGCTTATCTCTTTCAAATGACCTATATCGGTGTGCCTCATATCTATTATGGTGATGAAATAGGCATGAAAGGAGCCGGGGATCCTGATAATCGCAGACCCTTTGACTGGAATTGGGAGCAAGATACAGAGGCAATCCGCATCCGGGAGTTCATTAAAACCCTGATCCGTTTGCGTAAAGAGCATACTTGCTTAACTGATGGCAGTTTCGAATACATTGAAGATGATACTTTGCTCCGCTATCGCCGAAGCCATGAAACCGGCATTCTGGAAATCCTGATTAATTGTGCCCCAGTTTCCGTAATAATCAAAGGACTAAGCTATCAGGAACTAGAAGAGAGAGAGAGCTTCCGGCATGGCATCATCGAAAGAGTTATAAACGGCACCTGCAGTTTGGGTGCTCATTCTGCCCTGATCCTAAAGGACTAGCTCAGCTCTCCCTAATTCAATTCCTTAACGATCCCCTAGCGATTCTTTAGCGATCCCTTAGCGAAAGCTAATGAAACGCTTATCCTACAGTAATTTATGGGTAATTCTTTGAATAAGGGAGCTATTTGATTGTTATTAAGAAGGTTATGGCGATACTCAAATCAGCATTAGGATGTATGGCATGGTCTGTAGAAATTGCTGCTGATGCCCAATGCTTATCAACCAATACTTTAGGTGAATAGGCTTAACTTGTTGCAATCTAGATAAGATTACTTGAACATATCATAAGCACTCTTCCAACGCTTATGAACCCAGAACCATTGCTCGGGATGATTGCGGATATATCTTTCCAAAACCAGATCCAGCTCTTTCAGTATATACTCGTAGTTTTCCTCTATGTCTTCAAGTTCGGGGTGATAGATCATCTTTTCAAAGCAAAAATTAGTGCGTTCATCTTCAGTTCTAAATGCAAATCCTGGCACGATCGGCACCTTGTAGCGCAGAGAAAGCTTTGCCACGCCCAGCCAGTGAGATGCTGGATAACCCATAAAATCCATGATTAATCCATGTTTTCCGGCGTTTTGATCTGCCAGGATGGCGACCATCTCGTTCTTTCTGAGCCGCTCCAGGATATCGCGCAAACCTTTTCGCATATCAATGATGCCAACTCCCTTTTCGCTGCGGATAGCATCTGTGTAAGAATTGAAGAGACGATTTCGCTGCTTTTTGGTGATCACGGAGACGGGAATCTGGAAATAGGGAAAAACTCTGGCCGCTTCCCAATTGCCGTAATGCGCTGTTCCTAAGATTACACCTTTGCCCAGAGCAAAGGCCTCATCACAATGGTGTTGACCGGTGGTATAGGATTTGGCAAAGAGCTCATCGGCTGAAAGTAGGTATTCCTCCGCGGCATTGAGTGCCATCATGCGATAGTGTTTTCTTAGGACAGCGTGCCGGTTTCTTTCATCCAGCTCAGGCATTGCCTTCTCAAGTTGCTTGAGGGCAACTTTCTTTCTGATCCCGATCCGGTAGCCTATCAGGTCAAAGAGACCACATAGAATCTCTTTGGCCATAGGGTATGGTAGGGCTTTTAAAATACCAACTGCGGCTCTGAAAGCGATGTACTCTGATCTGTTCTGTATCTTCCTGGAGAGCTTCATTTTCCAAAGTAATCGAGTACTTTTTGCATCTCACCGGGGATATCGATATTTTGAGGGCATTTGCTCACGCAGATACCGCACTTGCTACACTTGCCGGCTTGGGCAGACTCGGGAATAAACATATTGTACTCTTTGGTCGCCCTTGACTTGTCGTCAAACATTATGCCTTCATTATACATGCCAAAGCAATCCGGAATTGCAACTCCGCTGGGGCAGGGAAGGCAGTAGCGACAACCACTGCAGAGGACAGCAATTCGCTTCAAATAGGTCCTGCGTATCTTGGCATAAAGCTTGTGGTCTTCCAGGCTAAGGCTATTAGCTTGGGCTTTGCTACTGAGAGCCAGGTTTTCTTTGAGCTGCTGAAGATCAGACATTCCGGAGAGGATTGTGGAGATGCCATCATGATCCCATACCCAGTTCAGAGCATGTTCGACCATACCGATACCCGGCTTATGCTTTTGCCATATCTTGTGGATTTCAGTAGGGACCGGATGCACCAGCTTTCCACCTCTCAGTGGTTCCATGGCAATCACGCCCATGGACCGCTTGATCGCCAGTTCATATCCCTTCAAGCCAGCTTGGTAATGAGTGTCCAAGTAGTTGAATTGAATCTGGCAGAAGGTCCAATCGTAGGAATCCACTATCTTCTTGAAGACCTTGTAGCCATCGTGGAAAGAGAAGCCAATGTGCCTTATCTTGCCTGCTTTTTGGGCTTCTTCCAGAAAGCTGAGAACTTTTAGTTTCTTCATATTCAGCCAGCTCCTGCTGTTTAAAGCATGGAGCAGGTAGTAATCGATGTATTCTGTTTGCAGCTTCTTCAATTGCTCATCGAGGTACTTACCCATGTCTGCTTTCTCTTTGATCAACCAGCAGGGCATTTTGGTGGCGAGCAGGATGCTTTGGCGGGGATGAGAAGAGATGAACTTACCTACCAGAGGCTCACTGTTTCCTCCGTGATAGGGATAGGCAGTGTCATAGTAGTTCACTCCATTATCATAGGCATAGTTCAGCATCTCAAGAGATTGATCTTCATCGATCAGACCATCTGAACTAACCGGGAACCGCATGCAACCAAACCCGAGGTTGCTGATGAGATCATCTGATTTTGGCATTTTTCTATACTGCATGGTTCTTACTCCGTGGCTCTGATGTTTATGGTTTTAACTCTGGCTGTTCTCACCTTTTCGTTCATCCAAAGCTCAAACCAATTGGGCTTTAGATTTTGTACATAAGCATTGCGGATGGCAGGGTATCCGATCTGAGAACTCTGTTCTGCGGAAAAACTCCGCACCAAGGGGATCAGTACCAGATCATTCATATTATAGAACTGAGCGGGCTGATTCTTGATGTGTGTCATCACGGCTTCGTAGTATATATTGGAAATATCCATGCCGTCAAGACTGTCTGTATAGGCTTGATCTCGCAGGCTAATCACCCGGTGGTTTGTTGCCTGTGGATCCAGAGGATAAAGCGGTTGATTCAGATCCAGCCAGATTCGGGCTTGCTGCTTTGTGATTTCCAGTTTTCTGCTATTGATCAAAATAGCACTAATCTCATCCCGAACCTCGCTTAGTGCTCTGGGATCGCTATTTTGCTTTTCTTCCAGGTGCACAACTATCCAGGCAGAATGGATGGGGGAGAAGAAAGGTTCCAAGTATGAATCCCCTGCAGTCGTGGTCATGGTGCGCAGGAATCTGGCCTCCAAGTCAGGATCTCCCAGCCATTCGTCCCCTGGTATCATTCGTTGGATACGGGTGGGCTGAAGATCCATCTCGTCGCAGGCTTGATCAAAGCCAATGCTGGAGGAGAGTTGTCTAAGATTATCAGCAGATCTTCTGGCAACGGAGATGCTGGCATCACGCGCTTTGATCGGGATGCTCAGCTTGGTGAATTTTACCATGGAGCGAGTGAGGTGTTCCAAACGATAAACATCGATGGCGGAGGGAGTTTGGATTGGGGTGCTGTAGGAACCTGGGCTAAGATCGTTCAACTGGCTTTTCAAAGCTTCCTGCAGATCAGGAATGAATAAATATCCTGTATCGGAAAGAACTAATGCCTCTCTGCTGCCAAGGCTGCTGCCAACGATGGATTCCAGGCTGCTGCCTTCCCGGAGGTGTTGCATGACGCTGTCCTGCAGGGCAAGAGTATAGGCCATGTCGGTTTCGGAGACCAGTGCTGGAACTACCACGTAAGAAAAGCTATAGTAAGGCTCTTTCAGGTAGTTTTCCAGATTGGCGTTGTAATAGGACCCAATTTCGTTATCTGCGATTCGGATATTCTGCAGGTTAGAATCGAAAACAAGCCAATCAATGTTTGCCCTTCCACCCAGAACCCGAGCTACGTTCTCTCGCTCCTGGCGGGTTAAAAACTCGTTATCGATTAGCTTCTCTTTGAGCTTCAAGATTGGAATCACATTATCGTAGTAGTGCTTACGGACTGGACTTAAGTTTCTGGGACTATCAAAGTTCAAAGACTGGAGGTAGGAATTTTGATCAAAGGAACCATTCACCTGAAACCATGGAGAATTGAGGATATAGTTCGGAGGATTGGCACTGAGGCTATCCACTACTTCCTGATGTGTAACGCTGATCCTATAGCGCTTGAAATAGTCCTGAAGAATCACATACTTGGTAATGTTCAGCCAGGTTTCCTGTTCCAGTGCTCTCTTCTCTTCGATATCAGGTGGTCTGCCTCTATCGGCATAGAAGTTTTCATAGTGGCTTCTATAAGAAGCTATAAACTCATCGTAAGGAATCTTTTGGCCATTAACCACACCCACGGTATCCGAACTCATGGTGCTACAGGCAGCCAGCAGCAAGTAAACTGACAAGGCAGCTAAAAAGGCAAGTTTTCTCATTGTATATATCCTTCTAAAACGTATTACTAAAGATAATCAGAGTTTGCTCTTGAGCTCACTCAGGTATTGCCAGGCTTGAATGGGGCTTAGCTCATTCAAATCCATATCCCTCAATTCTTTGAGTACTGCATTCTCTTCTTCGGCTTTGTCCACTAGAACTTCAAAGAGATCGATCTGGGGACTTTTCTGACTCAGTCGTTTACGGATAGAGGCTGTTAGTCCCTGTGGACTGATCTCGTGCTCTTCCAGATTTCTCAGGATTTCTTTGGCACGCCTGATCACCTTCTCCGGTACACCTGCCAATCGGGCAACTTGTATGCCATAGCTTTGATCTGCTCCACCACGTTCTATCTTGCGCAGGAAGATCATCTGATCGTTATACTCCCGCACAGCTACATTGTAATTTTGGATATCGGGATAGATATTCTCAAGCTCGGTAAGTTCGTGATAGTGGGTGGCAAAAAGGGTGAGTGACTTCTTGAACTTCTGGATATGCTCAATAATCGCCCAGGCTAGGCTAAGACCATCAAAGGTGGAGGTTCCTCTACCAATCTCATCCAGTAAGATCAGAGAATCCCGGGTGGCTGAGTGCAGGATATTGGCTGTTTCGATCATCTCCACCAAAAAGGTGCTCTGACCTTGAGCTAGGTTATCTGAAGCTCCCACGCGGGTGAAAACCCGGTCAAAAAGGGGAAGTTCCATCCTGGCTGCGGGAACATAAGAGCCTATCTGTGCCATGATTACCAATAAACCAACTTGCCTAAGGTAGGTAGATTTACCCGCCATATTTGGACCTGTGATAATGGCTATGGAAGTATCTGGGCTTCGGAGGTCTGTATCGTTTGGGATAAACTCTTCGCTAATGAGTTTCTCGATCACTGGGTGGCGTCCATCCTCAATCAGTAGCTGGCGTTCTTCAGTGAATACCGGCCTTACATAGTTGTTCTGCCAGGCGATTGAGGCGAGGGAAGAATAAACATCTATCATGGCCAGTTCTTCTCCCAGTTCTTGTAGGGCAGGAGTTTGTTTGGCCATCTCCAAGCGGAAGTCCCGGTAGAGCTCATACTCCAGATTCTTGATCTTCTCTTCTGAGCTCAGAACCTTGGCTTCATACTCTTTCAGTCGCGGAGAGATGTAGCGTTCGGCATTGGCTAAAGTCTGTTTGGGGATGTAGTAATCCGGAATCTTGTGCTTATGAACCGTTGTGACCTCAATGTAATAGCCGAAAACCCTATTGTAGCCGACCTTAAGGCTGGGTATTCCGGTTTTGGCTCGCTCGTCCTCTTCCAGCTTAGCTATCCAAGTCTTACCATCATGGATGAGGCTGAGAAGTTCATCTAAATCCTCATTGTATTCTCTGAGGAAGATGCCGCCATCGGTGATGGTGATGGGAGGATTCTCGACTAGTGATGCTTCTATCAGGCTCTGAAGAGGTTCAAAGCTCTCCAGTGTCTTGATCCAGGGCTCAAAATCCCGGCAGGTAAATTGCCTTAAATGCTTTGCCACTGCTGTAGCTGCGCTCAGGAAACCTCTAAGAGCCTGCATCTCGCGGGGATTAATTCTGAGAGATGAAAGCCTGGAAACCAATCTGGAGACATCGCCCACGTTCTTGAGCTGTTGTCTGAGATCCTTCAGATAAGCAGTATTGGCCAGAAAACGAGCAACATAATCTTGTCTCTTGAGAATCTCATCTCGTTCCAAGAGTGGATGCAGCAGCCAGTTTTGGAGCAATCTTGAGCCCATGGGAGTTTGGTTCTGATCCAGGATGGCGATCAGGCTTCCATGCCGGTTGCCGTAGCGTATGGAACGAAGCAGTTCCAGGTTTCGGCGACTGATCTCATCAAGTTGCATATATTGTGATAAAGAAAAATAGACCAGAGCCGAGATATGATCCAGAGGTATCTTGTAAAGTGATTGGATGTAGGCAAGAGCAGCACCTGCAGCAGTTGCTCCACAAGTCTTGTCATGGGCTCCAAAGGCTTCCAGACTGCTAACTTTGAAGTGTCTTTTGAGGTTTGCAATGGCTTCACCGGGTTGAAAGCTCCAGCTATCAAAGATCGTGATCGTGGGATCGTGTTCCAGACTGAATCCTTTCAGAAAGGTCTCGGTTTGGCTGGAATCAACGATTATCTCGGCGGGACGTATTCTAGCTAGCTCATTCACCAGGTCGGATTTATTGAGTTCGGTGAAGATGAACTCTCCAGTGGAAATGTCAAGCGCAGCGAAACCTATCAGCTTTTCAGGATCATCGAAGTAGATGGAAGCAAGAAACACGTTAGCACTATCACTGATGAGTTGGTTATCCAAAATTGTTCCCGGAGTGATGATCTCAGTAACTTCTCTTTTTACAATGCCAACAGCTTTCTTTGGATCTTCCACCTGCTCGCAGATAGCTACCTTCAGTCCGGCTTTTACCAATTTATCAAGATAGTTGTCCAGAGCGTGATAGGGGAAACCGGCAAGAGGCACTGGTTTATCTTCGTTTTTTCCTCTGGAGGTGAGAGTTATGTTAAGAACCTTCGAGGTTGTGTAGGCATCCTCAAAGAAAGTCTCGTAAAAATCTCCCATCCGAAAGAGGATCAGCTTATCGGGATGATTCCTTTTCACCTCGTAGTACTGCTTTAGCATGGGAGTGAGCTTAGGTTGGCTATCCAGTTTCACTTCAGTATCGGACTACAAAACAATCTATGCTCTGAGACACAAGAGTCTGCCTGGCC
>JAZHDE010000218.1:0-2816 GCA_036584515.1 Candidatus Cloacimonadota bacterium
CCGCCCCCCTGCCCCTCGAAAAGGTCCACGACGCCATCGTCAACGCCATCAAGCTGGCTGTACAGTGCCTGCCATTATGGCCACCAGAACTCTGGAAAGCAAGCGGGACCGTGTTTTTGCTTCGCTTCTGGCACCATTTATGTCTTGCGGGGCCAAGCTTCCGGTCTATACCTTTCTGGGAATGATGTTTTTCCCCCGTAGAGCCGATCTGTTGATCTTTGGGCTCTATCTGGGAGGTGTCGTGATGGCAATGGTTACAGGGTTGCTGCTCCGGAAAACCATCTTCAAGACTGATCCAGGTAATTTCGTTATGGAGCTTCCACCTTATCATGTACCCACATTCAATGCTATCTTTCTGCATACTTGGCATCGGCTCAAGGACTTCGTGCTCAGAGCGGGGAAAACCATACTGATTGTGATTGTTTTCATAAACATCCTGCAATTGATCTATGTGCCCAGTCCCTTCAGAACGGATGATGGCAAGCCTCAGAAAGAGACAGTTCTACAGATTGGTGGGAAGGCTGTCACTCCACTCCTGCATCCCATGGGAATTGAGCCAGATAACTGGCAGGCAACGGTGGCCTTGATCTCGGGACTCTTTGCCAAAGAAGCCATTGTGGGCTCTCTGCAGAGTCTCTATCAAACTGAGGATAGTGAAGTGACCATGGAGAAGACCATAGGCAAGAGCTTTGGCTCACTTGGTGCCATCCTGGCTTATCTCTTTTTTGTGATGCTCTATTCTCCCTGTGCTGCGGCATTGGCAATGCTCTGGAGAGAACATGGGACGGGCTGGACGATCTTCTCGTTTGGTTATCTCACTGTCTTGGCTTGGGCAGTGGCGACTCTGATCTATCAATTCAGCAATTGGAACCGGGAATCGCTTCTGTGGATCGGAGTGATTGTGG
The DNA here is from genome assembly GCA_036584515.1 of Candidatus Cloacimonadota bacterium. Classification (GTDB taxonomy): domain Bacteria; phylum Cloacimonadota; class Cloacimonadia; order Cloacimonadales; family Cloacimonadaceae; genus PHBP01. Next base: position 906 of record JAZHDE010000218.1, read on the forward strand.
GGTTGGGTCTGCTATTTTACCAAATACTTAGAATAATTGGAAAGAAGGATAAAAATGCTATCACGGCGTAATCAGGTTCGTCTGAGAAATTTTGGACGTAGAATGAGAGGCGGCAGAAGAATCTGCAGAGTCTGCCCCGGCGATTGTGTAGCCCTATCAGAACTGCCAACCGGAGCGAAGGGCAGAGTGCTCTGCAACCACGATACCAAGACCATTGAGCGCGGTCTATATGAAAACTCAGTTCTGGAAGTCTATCGCAACGAGGAGGGAGAACCCAATCTGATAGTGGCTGTTGGCGACAGTCGTTATGTGCTGGATCGCAGGATTGCAGGACTGATTAGGGTCAAGAGCTTCTAAGTGGTCAAATCGTGCTTGACAAAGCGCAATCTGTCAAAATCTTGGGTAGCTAAGCTAAGTAATTATCTAAGATAATAATATAAACTGGAGGATCCGAATGAAAACAGGTGGATGTCGTTATGGAACGCACCGTGTAATTGAACCAAAGGGTGTGCTTCCGCAGCCAGCCCGGGTTTTGGACAACAATATGACTGAGATTTGGGACAACGAGCTCCTGCTCGATGTGATCCGTCTCAACGTAGATTCTGCTTCCTTTCATCAAATCAAAAACAAGCTCATGGCTCAGGGTCATGAAGACATGGAAAAAGCTTTTGCCGAACATGCCATCGAGCTTACTAACCGCACTGGTAAGCATAAGAATGAAGACACCGGCAGCGGTGGTATGCTGATTGGTCGTGTGGCAGCAATCGGACCAAACTTTGAAATGAAAGATCAGATCAAGGTGGGCGATAAAGTCGCCAGCTTGGTTTCTCTTTCTCTTACTCCTCTGAAGATCAATAAGGTCAAGCGGGTACTTCTGGATAAAGACCAGGTCGAGATTGAGGGACAAGCTATCCTCTTCAGCAGCGGTATCTATGCCAAGCTTCCAGATGATATGGACGAGAATCTGGCTCTCAGCGTGCTGGATGTGGCCGGAGCACCTGCCCAGGCAGAACGTCTCTGCAAGCCCGGAGACACGGTAGTGATCATCGGTGCAAACGGTAAGAGCGGCGTACTCTGCAATGCGGTTGCCCGAGAGAGAGTTGGCGTTTCAGGCCAGGTGATCGGTATTGTTCGCAAAGAATCATACATCCCCACCTGCAAAGAAACCGGCTGTCATGAGGTTGTTATTGCCGATGCCACAGACGCTATCCGCATTCAGAAAGAAGTCTCCAGGCTTACCAACGGTAAGATGGCAGATGTGGTAATTAACGTGGTTAATGTGGAAGACACAGAGCTTCCTTCCGTGATGGCCTGCCGAGACAGAGGTATCGTGTATTATTTCAGCATGGCTACCTCCTTTACCAGAGCGGCTCTAGGTGCCGAGGGCATTGGTGCAGACGTTGATATGATCCTCGGTAATGGCTATGCCCACAATCACGCCATGATCTCTCTGGACCTCCTAAGACGTAATCCCACTCTCATGAAACTTTTCCAGGAAAGATACACGGACTAAGTGTGAGGTAAATATGATCACCGATATCAAAAGCATTGCCACTGCCGAAGAATGGAAAGATTGGCACTGGCAGCTCCGTAACAGGATCACCACTCCTGAAGAACTGAGGAAATACATTGAGCTTCAACCTGAAGAAGAAGCGGTTTTCTCAGGTTCATTCTCTTTCAGGATGGCGATTACGCCTTATTATCTTTCACTGATTGATCAGAGTAATCCCCTGGATCCTGTACGTTTGCAAGCAATACCCCGCTTGGCGGAAAGTCTTGTGAATCCGATGGACATGGCAGATCCCCTGCATGAAGATGCCGACGCTCCTGTTCCTGGGATGACACACCGCTATCCGTCCACGTGCGCTATTGCAAATATTATAAAAAATGAATTTGACATTGAACCGCTTG
>JAZHDE010000219.1:0-2717 GCA_036584515.1 Candidatus Cloacimonadota bacterium
TGGTCTACGGGGAGTACAAGGGGACGGGCGCGGACAACTACCGGGAGCTTTCCCGCATCACGGCATCATGAATCCGGGGCCGAAAGCGCTTGATACCCGGATTGTCACGGCCATGCGAGCAAGAACAGTGTCTGAAGCGGATTGGATTGCCAAGTGGAAATGAGGAGCTACTTTGTGCGAGCTTTGGATCTGCTCCAAAAGCTCGTCTGTGAAGAGCTGAGGCTCGAGAGAACTTAGCCGGATAATCTCCAGGCCTTCGATAGTTTCCAGCTTTCCCAACAGTCCGGCAAGACTTAGCGTTCCATCACTGTACAAGCCCAGGTTCACTCCTCCCAGAACAATTTCCTTGTATCCGGAATTCACAAAAGTCTTGGCTTGCAGAATCACGTCCTGCCAACGAGCACTGCGACTGTGCCCTCTACCATATGGTACGGCACAATAACTACAATAGTAATCACAGCCGTCCTGTATCTTCTGGAAAGCTCTGCTGCGCTCCAGCATGCCTTTCTGCAGCCGGAAATTGAAGTCCTCCGCCAGCATGATATCTTGGAAACAAGGCTCCTGGTGCTCCAGAAGCTCCTTGAGATTGAGCTTGTGCTGGTTGTCGACCACAAAGTCCACAGGACCAAGACCAAGGACATCTTCCCTGCTCCTCTGAGAGTAGCAGCCTGTGACGATAATCTTCATAGAGGGATTCAGTTCTTTGAGCTGTAGAGCTCTGCGGATCAGGTTGCGGCTCTTGTAATCCGAGCGGTTGGTTACGGTGCAGGTGTTGATCAGATAGAGATCTGCAACCTCACCAAACTCCACAAGCAGAGCATCATCAAAGGCTCCGACCATAGCGGCAGACTCTGCTTGATTGGTCTTGCAACCCAAGGTGGCAACGGCTATGCGGATCATATTATCTTGAGCAAAGAAAGCTATAGATGGTTGGTGCGTAGAAGCGGTGTTCCAGCTCCAGCACTTTCTGCCCGATCTCTGCGGCAGATTGACAGTCTGAGATGTCCACTTCTGCCTGTGAAATGATCCTTCCGTGATCGTATTCCGGATCAACCAGATGAATGCTGACCCCTGAAACTTCTTCTCCTGCGGCAAAGACTGCTTCGTGAACTCTGCTGCCATAGAAGCCCTGTCCCCCATATTTCGGAAGCAAAGCGGGATGAATGTTCAGAGCGGGGATGGACATAGTGTCCAGACAGGCAGCACTGAGCTTCTTCATGAAACCAGCAAGCACCAGAAGATGGGGCTTATAGCTCTTCACAAGGTCTTGGATACGAGCTTCAAAGGCGGCTTGATCCAGAGAAGAGGCAAATTCTACAGCGAGACCTTCTGAGCGGCAGAAATCTGCAACCGGAGCGGACTTTCTGGTAATCAGGACGAAGCTGATCTTCACTGGGATTTGATGATCCCGGAAGTATCTGTGGATCGCCCGGAGGTTTGATCCTCTGCTCATCCCGCTGGTTAGAACGGCTATTCTGTAGGTTTGAGGTGTAGTTCCTGCCATTGTTCCGTGGGGACTTCGCTGGGTGCCTGATTCATAAGGTCTGTGGCCTTGAGGGTCTTTGGAAAGGCAATGACATCGCGGATGGAATCTGCACCGGACATGATCATGACCAGCCTGTCCAAACCGGGAGCTATCCCACCATGAGGTGGAGCTCCGTATTTCAGGGCATCGAGGAAGAAGCCAAAGCGGTCTTTGAGCTCTTCTTCTGCAAAGCCTAGCACGTCAAAAATCTTCTTCTGAATGTCGTAACGATGGCAACGTATGCTGCCGGATGAGAGTTCCATGCCGTTGCAAACCAGATCGTATAACTGGCCCAAAATGCTGCCAATCTTGTCAGGTTCATCCAGCCAGGAAATATGCTCCTCTTTGGGAAGAGTGAACATGTGATGAGCAGGCTCCCAACGAGCTTGATCGGAATTCCAGGAGAAGATCGGGAAATCAACGATCCATAACAGATTGAAGGCTCCGGCAGGAATGAGGTTTTCGAGCACGGCAATATAGTTTCTGAGGGCAGCAAGTATCTTGCAGGACATTTCCCAGCTATCGGCAGCAAAGGCGATAAGGTCTCCAGTCTCTGCTTGGCAAAGGCTGTTTACTTGGGTTCTTTCGTCTTCGTTGATAAATTTGGAGATTCCCGCTTCATAGCCGTGATCAGTTACTTTGACAAAAGCCAAACCCTTCCCACCATTATGCTTTGCGAGCTCTACGAGTTCATCGGTCTGTTTGCGAGAGTACTTTGCTCCACCTTTGATGACGATGGCTTTAACAACACCACCTTGAGCCAAAGCTGTCTGAAACACTGCAAAGTCACTATGTAAGAAGCAAGAACTCAAATCCACCAGCTCCATGCCAAAGCGAGTGTCTGGCTTGTCACAGCCGTAACGGTTCATAGAATCTAAGTAGCTGAGGCGTGGGAAAGGAATGGGAATATCAATATCCAGAACAGCTTTGAACAAGCGCTGCATCAAGCGTTCCAGCAGGTCGAAGATCTCGTCCTGAGTGGCAAAGCTGAGCTCTATATCCAGTTGGGTGAATTCGGGTTGGCGATCAGCGCGGAGATCTTCGTCACGGAAGCAGCGGGCTATCTGGTAATAGCGATCAAAGCCTCCAATCATGAGGAGTTGCTTAAAGATCTGGGGAGATTGAGGTAGGGCGTAGAACTTTCCGGGATGAATTCGGCTGGGCACCAGATAGTCCCTTGCTCCTTCGGGTG
>JAZHDE010000220.1:0-14784 GCA_036584515.1 Candidatus Cloacimonadota bacterium
TTCAGGAAAGCGCCGGCGCTTTCCTGAAGGGGTGGGGATTCCTTTCCGATGCGAGAAGAATCCAACGCAACGAGGGGCTCCACTTCTTTTCCCCATCAAACCGCAAGCGGTTTACCGGGGACCCCGGTCGCTGAAATGACGGATGAGCCTTCGCTAGGACGCCAAGGGAACATCACCTCTGCACGTAATGCCAATACTTTTCCACACACCGGGATTATCCGCGTTATTGCCTCTAGCCTTGTTATTACAAGTCATATTGCATCTCCAAACTATCAGTAACTAGCCTGTATGTATGTACTTGCAATGATGGATATTGTCAAGAGGAAAGTGGGGGGGTATCATGGTAAAGAAGATTATAATGAAGTTCGCTTACTATTACAACGCATCTAGTTCATAACTAAATAAGTAAAATTCTTCACTGAATATACCAGAATCTATGAATTGGGATGATATGGGGGATATCACCCTGATAACATAGGGGTGGGTGAAAAACTATGTTAGCTTAGATTGAATTAATGCCTCATCAAGGATATAGGCTGGAGAGGCGATGGATAAAGCTAAGAAAAGCATTCGATGTCGTAATAGATGTCTGACATGAACAAAATGAAACTGGGTTATATCACAATATTGCTTGACAATATGAGACATTGTTGAAAAAGAGAGATATTGACGCTGAATCACAACTCCATTTGTTTACAAACTGATTACTACTTCAAAGCGTATATGCAGAAGAATATCAAATAGACTAGGAGAAAACTATATGAAAAAAGTTTTCGTTGACTTGAAGAATTGCTATGGAATCAACAGCATCAACCATGAGTTTGATTTCACTCAAACTAATGTCTTTACAATTTATGCGTCAAATGGGTATATGAAAACATCATTAGCTAAGACATTTTTAGATGTAATAAATAACAAAGAGACCAAGGATTTAATACACACTGAACTAGAAGCAATTAGAGAAATCAAAGATGAGCAAGGTAGCGAGATAAAAAACGTTTTCGTGATTGAACGTTTGAACACTTCATATAACCCTGACCATAGTAAGCTAATATTGGTCAACGAGGATTTGCAAAAGAAGTATGTTGGAGCCCGTAAAGAGATTGAAGATTGTGAACAAGAGCTGGTGTCAGCTCTACGTTCTTTATCTGGACTTGCAAGATCGAAACAAGTAAAGGATGAAGTTGTTGGGTTATACGGACAGGATACTTTCATTGATTGTATTAGAGTAATATGTGAAACCATACAAGAAAGTAGTATTAGGAAATATGAAAATATTGAGTACAGAGCATTATTCAACCCTGAAACAGAATCATTATTTGAAGATACAGCTGTTAGAGCCGGACTTCAAGAATACATTGATTACTACAATCAACTTGTTAATCAAACACGATACTTAAAACCTGTTTTTGACCATACTGGAGCATCATCAGTTCATAAATCTTTAGCAAGTAGTGGCTTCTTTAAAGCCAATCATGCAGTTGCCTTAAGATCTAGTGATGGAGAAACTGTCATTGAGAATGAGGATCAGTTAGATGATGTGATCAATCAAGAGATGCGGTCGATAATGGCTGACGACGAGTTAAACAACAAGTTCGCAAGAATCGATAGTGCCTTTTCCCGAATTGGGACAAGAGAGTTAAGGAGATATATAAATGCTCATAAGGAAGTTATTCCTGATCTGTTAAATCCATTGCAAATGAAAAAAAATCTGTGGGACGATTTCTTTTCTAATCCCATTTGTGTATCGAAAGCTAAAAACCTTATTGCCAAGTATGATGAGAAACAACCAGAAATATATGAAATCGTTCAACAAGCCAGTTTACAAAAATCTGATTGGGAGAAGGTGGTTTCCGCCTTTAATGCACGATTTAATGTTCCCTTTACTCTCAGGGTGTCAAACAAAGAAGATGTTATTCTTAATCATGTTGTACCGCATATTGAATACTTGTTTGGGGAGGCAGATAATGGTTTAAATACAGTGTCTGAGGATCAACTAAATGAGGTCCTTAGTTGCGGAGAGGAGAGAGCCTTATATCTATTAAAAGTGATGTTTGATCTAGATGCAATAAAGAAGAAGAGTGATAAGACGCTGTTAATCATAGACGATATAGCAGACTCTTTTGATTACAAGAATAAGTATGCTATAATAGAGTATCTTAGTGATATTAAGGATTCTCATGTGTTTAACATGATCATAATGACTCATAATTTTGATTTCTTCAGATCGATAATATCAAGAATGGGAGTTCCTCGAGATTATAATCTTATAGCACAAAAAAGAGATGGCATTATTAAGCTGGAGCATGCGATATATCAAAACAATCCATTTGAAACATGGATGAAGGATTTAGATAAGAACCAGAAGTATCTCCTGGCATCTATACCTTTTGTTCGTAATCTAGCTCAATACGTAATGAACCAAGAAGTGTATCGACACCTTACAGCATTGTTGCACATTAAAGAGAATACGCACAACATTACGATCGCTGACTTGATGAATCAATACAAAGTATTGTTTAGTAATTTAGACCTGAGTTCTTACGACGATTCAAAGACTATAACTAGCATTCTTAACGAAACATCCGAAGAGATTACTAAGTCACAAAACAATCAAGCATTGGAAGATAAAGTAATCATTTCGATAGCGATTAGGTTGAAAGCAGAGAAATTCATGATGCACCGCATATCAGATAAAGAAAAAGTATCTACAGTGGGAACCCCTCAGACTATCAAGCTTTATGATCTTTTTAAACATGAATATCCTTACGATGAAAGTAGCCTTGCTGTTCTAAGACGAGTCAATTTAATGACTCCAGAGAACATCCATCTTAACTCGTTTATGTATGAGCCCATTCTTGATATGGATATAACTAGTTTGGTCCAATTATATAATGATATACCTACAGTGTAGATTAATAGCAAAATGAGAAAGGAGTCAGTTATGGTTAACCATTCATTATTCTTACAATCAATTCAGGACAAGATCGTTTTGAACATTGTATATGATTCGAAGGAAAAGGGTCGCATCACGCGAAAATGTGCACCTCTAGATTATGGTCCATCTCAGCGTAAAGGGAAGCTCTATGGAACAGAAAAGTACCATGTGTTTGATCTTAATAGTCCTGATCAACCACATCCTATTGCTATGGAGCCAGATAGGATTGTGTCAATGAGTAGATCCACAGAAACTTTTAACCCCAAATCATTTATAAATTGGGAAGTACATTGGCTTGTTCCTAGAAACTGGTAGATTATTGAGATGGTTTGACACCCTAGTAGCTTCATCTTGATTATAGATAGTAGCAACACGCTATCAATAATCAGATTGGCTACAATTTGATTGTCTGACACATATCAAGTATTTGCAAATGTACGTGCTTGTTGGAGCACTATTCCCTTCTTGGTGCAATACAAACAGATTCTGTTGTATCATAGAGAATCTAAGGGGAGTGAAAGCTTGGTGTGACCCAAGTATAAGAGTATTTGTGACTAAGACCTATGCATCTGCTTGGATAAATGCCCATACTACTCCAATGTAGAATCAATTTCTATGTTGATGAATGGCTGTATTAATAGCCAACCTCTGGAGTAACAAATCGTGGTTATTATTGCCCTGTTTTCGGAAGATAGGCCAAGGCCTGGGTAGCCATAATTTCTTCGCTGGAATGACGGCCGAGGTCTGCATTTCCACTTTCCCCTTGCTCCAATCCACGACCCAGCCTATCTTGTCTGTGATGTCGTAATGCGGCAACGGAACAAAATCCACATAAGAAAAAAGAGAGAATAATGCGTCCAAACAAAGCTGAACTGATAGAAATGCTGAGCCTGAGCGGCAAGGATGAGCTGGAAGAGCTCTATAAACGGGCTTACCAGGTGAAGAAAGAACACGTGGGCACCAAGGTCTATTTCCGTGGGATAATAGAGCTGAGCAATATCTGCACAAAGAACTGCTATTACTGCGGAATACGGCGGGATAACGCCAATAACAACCGTTACATCATGCAGAAATCCGAGGTGCTGGAAGAAGCCGAATGGGCCTGGAAGCAGGGTTACGGTTCCATTGTGATGCAGGCCGGAGAGCGGGAAGACAAGTGGTTCGTCTCTTTGGTTGCCGATCTCCTCAAAGAGATCAAGAGCCTGACCAATGGTGAATTGGGTGTCACTCTCTCTTTGGGTGAGCAGACTGAAGAGACCCTGAAGCTGTGGCAGAGTTCCGGTGCTCATCGCTATCTGATCCGGATCGAAACATCCAATCAGGAGCTCTATAAACAGCTTCACCCGGCAGATCATTCTTTTACCCGAAGGCTGGAGACCATTCGTACGCTGAAGCGTCTGGGCTGGCAGACCGGAACCGGGATTATGACCGGGCTTCCGGGGCAGACGGTGGAGGATCTTGCCAATGACATCCTCTTTTTCTACGATGAGGATATAGACATGCTGGGCATGGGTCCCTTTATCCCGCATAAAGACACTCCGCTGGGGCACTTGGTGGAAGCTTTTGACCAGGAGCAAGCACTGGAAGCAGGCTTGAAGCTGATCGCTGCCTGCAGGATAGCACTGAAGGATATCAATATCGCTTCCACCACGGCTTTGCAAGCGCTCAATCCCACCGGACGCGAGATGGGCTTGCTGGCGGGTGCCAATATCATCATGCCCAATATCACGGACGTCAAATACCGTGCCAGTTACCAACTCTATGAGGGTAAACCCTGCCTGGATGAGAACGCCTCCGAGTGCGTGCATTGCCTGGAGCGCAGGATAGAATCCATCGGCGAGGAGATTGGCTATAAGATGTGGGGTGATTCTCCGCATTTCACAGGGAAAAAGAGTTAGTTTTTTTTCTTGACTCGGGACTAGGGTCAAAACACCCTGCAAAAGAAGGGTAGGTCTGCCTATCTGCCCGGGATAAATACTAGGCTAAAAGGGAGCAGCAATGCCGCAATTGAAGTATCTGGCATTCAATGAAGACCTAATGGATGCCGCTTTGAGCTATGCCCAGGATGAGACAATCCTGGTCTTTCCCACCAAACTGGCCGCTTCGGAGGCTGAACGGCAGCACTTTCAAAACTGGGGCTTCGAGACCTGCAAGTTCCTCAGCATGGATGAATACAAAGAAAGCTTTATTCACTACGATTTACCCCTGTTGGAGGATGATAAGCGGCTGCTCTGCCTATACCAGGCAATGTCTCCCGAGCATCGGGAGTATTTTCATATCTACAGCTTTGAGGATTCGATACGCTGGGGGCAGCAGTTCTTTCGCTTCTATGACGAGCTTTGGGATGAAATGCTGGAGCCCGGTCGCTGGAGTGGAGAAGATAGCCTGGCGGTGGAACTGAAGCTGCAGGAATGGCAGATGGAATCCCTGGTGCGTTGTGAGGAGATCGCTTCAACCTATCTGGAACTGATTCATGCCAAAGGCTTTACTGATCCCATCTTCAGCAGCAGCATCCGGCATATCCGCCTTCCTGAGAAGCCCGGGAACTATGTCTTTGTAAATCAATATTACTACTCCGCTCTGGAGAAGCATCTGATAGAGAGCCTGGAGCAGAGTGGTGCCTCTATCCTGCTTCTGGTGCAAGCTCCGGAGGATTCCTTTGATGTGAAAACCATGAAGCCCAAAGCTTTGATGCCGGCAGAAGTCTTTGCCGGCTCTGCCTATAGAACCGGGAAGATCACGGTGCACAAGACCGCCAGTGAAGAACAAATGATCATGCAACTGCTGCAGGATTTGCCCGGGCTGGAGCGTGGGAAGCAGAATGCTCTCCTGGATTCCGGCTTTCAAACGCGTGCCTACAGTAAGCTGATCCCGGAGAGATACATCCGTCCCAGGCAGCAAAAGAGCCTCTCCAAGAGCTTCTATTACCGCTTTCTGAACTATATTAGAAAAGATATCCGGAGCTTGAAAGACAGCCTGGAACAGCGCTTTATCCCGCTGCAAAACTTGCTGGATGCTGCCACTGATCCGCTCTGGGTGGGCTGCTATTCCTCCGAAGACAGGGCACTGATCACCAGCCAGATTCTGGAATTGGGAGCAGATAACATCCTCTATATTGACCTCGATCTAAGGCTGTTCAGGCTGCTCAAGGATGAGGACAAATTCCAGCAATTGAAAGCCTATCTCGAGGCGTATTTGAGGCTTCTGAAACGCTTTATGGAGATTAGGAGTATCGCAGATCTGGTGGAATTGCTCACGCGGGAACCGGCTTTGGAGCTGGCGAAGCTGCTCAGTGAAGAAGAACAGCGCTGCAGCGATGCTCCGGAGAAGCTCTATGAACGCCTGGCTAATTTCAAATCCATTGAAGATCTGGGCTTGGTGACAGATTGGTCAGCTCTCTTTTCGGGAGGGATTCCTCAATTGGTTTCGGGCATCCTGGAGCTGTATCTTGCCAGCATCAAGAATCTGCAGATCAGTTTTCGCCAAGAAGATCGCGAAGCGGGGCTTTATGAGCTCAGTAACCTGCTGGATTCACGTAACCGGAGTTTTGACAGCCTGGTGGTGCTCAATTGCATGGAAGGCATCCTGCCTTCGGGGCCGGAACCTGTCTGGATCTTGAACGAAGCGCAGCGGGGCAGATTGGGGCTCAAGACTTTCTCCGATGTACAGATGTGGGAGCGTTACTATTTCTTCCGGCTGCTCTTCAGTTGCCACTCGGTCTATCTCTATTACTACCAAAATCTGGAGCAGAATATCGAAAGCAGTTCCTTCATCTCTGAGCTCAAAGCTTTGCAGGACGAAGCTTTGCTACCAGGTTCTCTGCTGGTCTGGAGAGGGGAAGAGAAAGGCTTCGGGCTCCGTTTGAGACACTTGCACAATGCTTTGCGGGATAGAAGCAAACGCCATGCAGCCAAGCCAGAGGGGCTTTGCGGCATGGGGGAGACCAATGCGGAGTTCTTCAATCTGCCCTTTGATCCCGTGAAGGATTTCCATGGAACCGGACAGATCAAGGCTTCCTATTACAGGCTGGAGAACTTGGTTCGCTTCCCGATAATCTGGTATATCAGCGATTATGCCGGGCTGAAAGAGCCGGAGCTTAAGCTGGAAGAAACCATCAGCCGCAAGCTCTTTGGCACTATCATCCACTCTCATCTTTCGCTGCTCATGGATGGATTGGCAGGTAAACACAAGACCTACAACGAGATCAATGCCCGCATCAGTGACAAGACTCTGCTTTACAATAAACTGGTGGAAATGCTGGAAGAGGAAATCTGGCGTTACAAAATACCCCAGAACTACAATTGGGTCTTCCTGCGTGGAATCTTGGCAGATTCGATTGTGGAGACCGTATGGTGGTTTTTCCAGGATTGGCTGCCAGGGATTCTGGAGCAGCGGGAGCTGGTGCTCATCCCTGAGGAAGAAGAACTTACCGATCAGGAGAGGAAATACAAAACGCTCTTCACCAGGGAGATCGAGGGCCGCACTTACCAGGTGCTCTTTCTTGCCAAAGCTGATCTGCGCATAGAATGCAGCGATCAGGTCTATATCGTGGATTTCAAGACTGGACACGCAGATCAGGGCCAATTGATTCTCTATGAACTCTTTTACTACCTGATCGAGGGCCTGAGGCAGGATGACGAGCTGAGCTCATTTGTATGTAAACTGCTGGAACGAAAGGCTGAACCGGTGCGCAATCAGCCCAAGGACAGGGAAAAGTATATCTCAAGAATACATACAGCGCTGGAGCGGATCGTCAATGAAGGCTATGGTGCCAGTGAAAAGACGGCAGACCGCAAGCGCCACGTGAAGATATCCCGCACGGACCTTTACCGGGAAACGGGGGAGAAGGCATAATGGAAAGATATTCAAATCGCATCATAACAGCCAGTGCAGGAACTGGTAAGACCTACCGTCTCTCGGTGGAGTTCATCTCCATCCTGCTCACTTACTTTGTGGATTATCCTGAGTTTCGCATTGATAATATCCTGGTGCTCACCTTCACCCGCAAGGCTACAGCCGAGATACGGGAACGCATCTTTCAGACCCTTATGACCCTTCTGAGCAGTGATGATAAACAAGCCGAGGAAAGAATTGGGCTGATCAAGGCTCTGAACAAGTGCAATTCTGCCCTGAAGCTGAACCCGGAGGCTTTGGACGAGCGGAGCTATAACAAGCTGCTCTCGGCTTACAAGCTGATCTCTGCCGATAAACAGCTGCTCAAAGTGATGACTATAGATTCCTATATCGGAGCTATCTTCCGGAACTTGGTGCGTCCCCTGAGGAGCATCGATAGCTTTGAGATCGATACCGATGCTGCCCGCAAGCGGATCAGCCAGATCTTAGCGTCGCTGATGACAGACCGTCTCAAACACAAGGTGGATAAGCTTCTGCGCCGCAAGATCAATCCTTCTCTGGATGAGTATTCGGCTTTCTTTATCTCTCTGATTGAGCGCAGATGGTACTACTATTTGATCAATAAACGTTTTGCGCCGGAGCCTGGGATGGGCTTGCAGGCCTATCTGCATGAAGCAGTGGATAGCGCCGGAGAACCGGAAGCCATCTACAGGATGTTTGAGGAAATGGTGAGCTTGGTGAGAGAACTCTGGCTGGTTAAACAGGACGAATGGGCAGACTATTTTGTCAAAGACTTCCGTCTTAGTTTCACGACCTTTCCTGCCACTCCCGAGGAGCTCTTGAAGGAGTTTGGAATCCTGCTGCAAGATCCCCGCCGGGCGCTGGACCTGCTTAAAGTGATCAAAACTAAAGAGCTCAAAGGCATCTTCAATGGTGTCAAACTAGGCAGAAAAGAGCCTGAGCGCAAAGAGAAGCTCTTTGAGCTCCAAGTGGCTCTGCACGGAGCTTTGGCGGATTACCTGCTGAAGGTGCAGCTCAAGCCGGAACAGGATGAGATCCTGGAAGTCTGGGGCGAAGTGCTGGCAGAGTACGACCGCCTTTTGTATCAGAACAGGGTAATGAGTTACGACGATATCGCCTGGTTCTGCTTTGAAGCGCTGTACAGCATCTCTCACGATAAACCCGATCCCGAGGCCAGCAGCTTTGAGACGGAGTTCTATGAATTCTTGAGCTTCCGCAGCCGTTTTATCCTGATCGATGAGTTTCAGGATACTTCCCTGATTCAGTTTAACATTCTGCGTCCCATCATCGAAGAGATTTGTGCCGGTGAGGGGGAGCGCAGCTATGGCGGCATGGTGGTGGTGGGCGATGAAAAGCAATCCATCTTTGGCTGGCGGGGTGGAGAACGGGAACTGCTGCTGAAACTGGGCGAGATCTTCCGTTCCTTGGGAGAACCCCTTTATGAGAAGCTAAATGAATCCTGGCGCAGCAGTCCGCATCTGATGAGCTTCATCAATCACATCTTCTCCGATACCTCTATTCATCAGCGTTTGGCAGATCAAGGCATGAAATGGGAATACTCTCCCGTCACCAGCCGTAAGCCGAAGCTGGACCAGTCCAGCCGGATAGAACTGATCAACCGTCCCTACCAGAAAAAAGGCACGGGCGAGGTGAGTAAGGACGATATCTACGAAGATTTTATCAAGAGCCTGGTTCTGCCGGCTCTGGATATGTATCCCAAAGAAGACATGGCGATTCTGTGTCGAAAGACCGAAGACCTCAGCAAGATGCAGCTCATCTTGGAAAAGCTGGGTGTGACCAGCGTCTTTGAGCCTTCCGCCAGCCTACTGGATCACTCTCTGGTTAGTTCGCTTCTGGATTGGCTGCGCTATCTGGCCTATGGAGATAACTACAGCCTGCTGGCAGTTTTGAGATCGGATTACTATCTGCTCCGGGCTGCACCACTGAAAGAAGTGATCGATTACCTGGGGCTGGTGCAGAAAGATCCTGCCCAGGCACCTGCGGCACCGGACTATCTGCTTCAGCTCCTGAACCTGGCCTCCGAAGCCATCAGAATGCCGGCATCGGATGCTTGTGAGCTCTTTGTGCATCAGTATCTTGATCCTCTCTCTGTCTCCGAGCGGGACAACCTGAATCTCTACGCCTTCCTCTCCTTGCTGAAGGATTATGAGCTCGGAGAAGCTCCAGCCGGGCAAAGCCTTCCGGAGCTATTGGACTACCTGGAAGATAACCGCAATCAGGAGTTTCTGCGTCAGCGTTCTCTGCCCGAGGGCGGTGGCTTGCAGCTTCTCACTATTCACAAATCCAAGGGCTTGCAGTTCTCCCGCGTCTTTGTGTTCTACAACCTCACGCAGTCTCACGGCAGAGAATCTGCGCAATTGAAGTATTATTTCAGCTATGCCGGAGATTCCTTTCATGAGATTAGTGATTTTGGACTAACCTTGCATTATGATAAAGTATTGAAATCATCTCGCTTCTCCGCTCTGACGGAGGGCGTGAAGAAACGCGAGCTTTTGGAAGAGATGAATACTCTCTATGTGGCGTTTACGCGTGCCAAAGCGGGTCTGGGGATCTATTTCAGCTTTATCTCCGGGGAAGATTGGGAAAGCTATAGCGAGGCCAGGGATGAGGAGACCAAGAGCCTGCCCTTGCTTCTGGCTCAAAGTGCTGCTAATTATCTGAAAGACCAGGGAGCTACCGGAGAGAACGGCTATCTGGAGCTTCAGAGCCCGGTTTATGAGGAGCCGAAGCAATCCACCCAGACCGAAGCAGCCAGGGAAGAGATAGTTCTGTATCCCGAGCTGGGAAACTCTGAACACCTCTATCAGGACTATCCCCGCCGGGAAGGACTGGATTACCGCAAGGTCTGGTTGGAAGATAGAGCCGGGCTGAAGGGTGATCTAGTGCATTTCTATCTCTCAGGACTTCTGCGCAACAGTCCCACGGAGCGTGAGCTATCCCGGTCGCACTGCCTCAGGCGTTACGGTTCCATTCTTTCCGCCTCCGCCATTTACTCCATTTTGGATTCCGTGGATGCCCAGCTTCCGGCTCATGCGGAGATCTTTGCTGATTCCTGGGACAAGGTTTTCACAGAGAAACGTATCTGGCATCGTAACCGGGAACTGCGCATTGATCGGCTGATGGTGAATACCGATCAGCGGCGGGTCCAGATCATAGATTTCAAGACCGGTGGTATCTCAGACGAAGACCAGGTGGATACCTATGTGGAAGCACTCCGGGAACTTGCCTGGGTGAAGCGGCTGGGTTACACCGTTAGCGGGGACTATCTTTTTTTATGAGATTAGTGAATAGAGAACTGTGACAATAGATTCAGTGGGACAGAGCTATCTTATCCCATATCAAGCTATTCCTCTCCCCGGGTGAATACTTGTTGACGCAATCGGCAAGCTGGAATTGTTTGAAATCCATACCAACAGACATTGGGTAATAGTCTTTTGCACTATTCTGTTGTGGTGCGGAAGCATCCCAAAAGCATAGCAATCTCGATTATTAGGTGATTTCTGAATCAAACCATACTGCCGCGCCGGTATTCTTGCTGGTTCTGCAGTTAATAAACGAGGTACAAGATGTTAATAAAAATGCCACAGTTAAAGATAGGCGATCTGATCGCCAAGTTTCCCATTATTCAAGGCGGCATGGGCGTTGGGATTTCTCTCAGCAAACTGGCAGCTGCCGTCGCCAACGAGGGCGGTATCGGAGTGATCTCTTCCGTGGGCTTGGGTACAATTCATCCCCATTTGGGCAGGAACTTCCAGGAAAGTAATATAGAGGCTTTGAAACATGAGATTCGCAGTGCCCGCAGCAAGACCAAAGGAATCATCGGCGTGAATATCATGGTGGCAACCTCAGATTTTGACGATATGATCCGAGCAGCTTTTGAGGAAGAGGTAGATATCGTCTTCCTGGGTGCAGGCCTTCCCCTCAAATTGCCCACCACCATGACTCTGGAATACTTGCAGAATGCCAAAACCAAAGTAGGCGTGATCGTTAGCTCTGCCAGAGCTGCCAGCATCATCCTGGAGCACTGGGCCAAAAACTTCAAGCGTATCCCCGATCTGGTGGTGCTGGAAGGACCAAAAGCAGGCGGACACTTGGGCTTCAAGCCGGAACAGGTCTTTGACCCGGCCTACAGTCTGGAAACCGTTTTGCCTCAAGTGAAACAGACTGTCAGTGAGATTGAGCAAAAATATGGCGTGAGCATCCCGGTCATTGCGGGAGGCGGAATCTTTGACGGTGAACAGATCGGCAGAATCATGGATCTGGGAGCCGACGGTGTGCAGATGGGAACCCGCTTTGTGGTGACTCATGAATGCGATGCCGATCCTGCCTTCAAGCAACTCTATCTGGATTCAAAGGAAGAAGATATCGTGATCATAAAAAGCCCGGTGGGGCTCCCCGGCCGTGCGATCAGCAACAGCTTTCTAAAGGATGTTGCCACTGGTATTAAGATGCCTTTCGTTTGTCCCTGGAAATGCCTTAGGACCTGCGATTTCCACGTGGCACCCTACTGCATCGCTCTGGCACTGCAGAACGCCAGAAATGGCAAAATGAGCGATGGCTTCGCCTTTGCCGGTGCCAATGCCTATCTGACCAAACAGATCATCAGCGTGAAGGAACTATTTGCCGAGCTCATTGAAGGTTACAACAATTATTGCCGGCACTTGGGAGGAGAACCCGCAGCACTATAGTGGAATCGACATCTTGTCGCTTTTAGAAAATGACGTGTGAGCTGTGATGAGTGCTCAGAACCGTTCTAAACACAACGGTTTCTGGTGGTAATAGAAGGCTCTGTCCAGCTCGATTAGGCGATTATCGTGAGAACACTCCAGCAATCCGTAGTTGTGCAATGTGCTCAGATCTATCGCGTTCATTAGCCAGGAGGAATACTCGGCAATTCCAAAGCGCAAATGCAGGTCGTGTTTACTTCCCTTAGATATTGTAGCAATCCCGGCTTTCCATTCAATAATGAACTCGGTTGGCTTGCCTTTGAGGAAATCATCCTCCAGGGAGAACTTGATACGAATCTTATCCAGAGAACATGGTCTTTGCAGTAACAGAGCTGTGTGATCCAGGCTACGATACATGGTGCCCATACCTGTATCGTACACGTGATGGAAAGCAGGTTCGCGAAGCTGTCTGTGATCCAGATTGCGGATATCATTGAAGCTATAGAAGAGATCCGGGTAAAGGGTAGAAAACTCAATACGTCCCACTTGGTCAGCCTGGCTGTTCAGGAAATTCAACGCTGCTTTCAAGCCGGTTGAGCAGGTGAAAAGCAGCTCCAGCTTCATGTGGGTTGATTGATTGGTATCGTCGTTGGCTATCAGCCGGAAACTCAATAGTGCTAAAAGCTTATCCTCTTCTTTGTAGCCCACATGATATACTCCCTGAGCCTTCAACATTGCCTCGATATCCTCATATCTCTTGCGGATCATGCCATGATGATTGTGGTAAAGAGTGTCGTAAAAGAGGATAACGGCGTCTTTATCTGCTTCTCCCAAGTACTGCATGGAGTATTCATCCTTTGTTCGGGGCAATCGATCCGGACTGGTGACATACTTATCACATTTGGTGCCAAAGCCAAAGCCCATTTTCTTGTAGAAATCCGGTCGGAAGGCATAGAGCATTGCCATGGGGTATTGCTTCTTCTGAGATTGCACCAGATACCAGTGCAGCATTTCTTTGCATACTTTCTGCTTCTTGTGCAAGAACTCCACCGCCACGAAACCTATCCCCCTGGCCTTGATATCTTTGCCAAAATAGTTCATGGTGAAATCGAAGAGCAGCATCGAGCCCAATAAAGACTCATCTTCAAAGAGGCCATACCACTCGCGTCCCTTCTGGTTGAAGTCTTTTAGCAGCCTGGCTTCCAAGTTTTCTATCTGCTGCTCGGTGTTTATCTGCAGCATCGGATAAGCTTTTGTGGCAATTCTTAAGGCCTGGACTAGTTGGTTCTTAGTTAGTTTCCTGATCTTTCGCACAATCCGTTACCTCTGCGATACATATATTCTTATGAACAGTCCTTGCTGGGAAAAAAATTGCTATGCTTCTCTCCTGCATAGGATCAACCCGGACCGCCACCATTGCCACCACCGTTGCCACCACCGTTACCGCCACCATTGCCACCACCATTGCCGCCTGCATTCCCACCGGCATCGCCACCATTTCCAACTCCGATGGTGTGACCTCTACCGTTCTTAAAGAGTTTTGACCCATCTACTTCCATGCTCACCTCGTTGTTATCTACATTCACAGTATTGCAGATATGAGGGAACTTGCCAAAAAGGGATGCCATACCTAAAGCTTCGATTTCCAAAAAAACATCCTCAAAGCTATTCAAGTGGTACTCACCATTATCTGATACATAAATATAATCGACCTGGATAATCTTCCCTTCTGGTATAACCTCTACAAAGCCCAGATAGGAGGCCAGAGTCTGGAAATCAGCGTTCCACATATCTTTCCCGGCTCCTCCCATGCTTGGAGGTAAGGACCAGTACTCTATTGCTTTAGCTTTTAACTCCAACATCTCCGTCATTATCGCCTGACGATTGGCGTTATAAGCCTGGAAATTAAACATATATATTCCAACCGCTATCGCAATGCCGACCAGTATCACACCAAGAACTAAAAGTAGTACCTGTTGAGTTCCCATAAAACCTCTTTTCCTGTGAAGATACCTAAAGCGTGATAATCGAGTTCAGGAAAGTATTATCTAGCCTTGGTACTCAGTAACAATATCAATTGTGCGTATTCTTTTGTACACCATAAGGATGTCAAGAGGAAATTTGCTTCATTGAAGATATGTAAGAGAACAATTACAATTATATGAGCAAGCTCTCTATCTGGAGAACATGGCACTACGACATCTTTCGCATTTGATTGACCAATAAACCCAACAATACCACACATAGAAATACCCCCAAAATAAAATGATTATTGTTATGATA